>NZ_JAAQOK010000036.1:0-55063 GCF_011683705.1 Enterobacter sp. 725m/11
GCGTATACAGCGTGCCGTCTTTTGCCATATTCAGTTCAGCGATGGTCTTCACCAGCATCAGGGCAATCGGCAGCAGCACCGTAAACAGCGTGGCGCCCAGCGACGGCAGGGTATGCTCCTCCCGCACCTTCAGGTCTGAAAATTCCGCCGGAACCGGTTTAAATGGCAGACGATTGCCGAGCAGCTTCAGGAACAGCGGGCCGCCGACCAGAGAGGCCATCAGGCCGACCATCAAACCGTAGACAATGACCGTTCCAACGTCCGCCCCTAATTTATTGGTCACAAACAGCGCGGCCGGATGCGGCGGCACCACGCAGTGCACCGCCATCAGCGCGGTACAGAGCGGAATGGCCAGCTTGAGCAGCGACGTGTGGGTCTTTTTGGCGATGGAAAACGCCAGCGGTATCAGCAGGACCACGCCCACTTCCACGAACAGCGTAATGCCGCAGATCAGGCCCACCAGCACCATAATCACGTCTGCTGACAGCCAGCGGCAGCGCTGCAACGTAATCCCGATGCGCTCTGCCGCGCCGGAAACCTCCATCATCTTGCCGAGAATGGTCCCAAGACCAATCACGGCCGCCAGGAAGCCCAGCGTGCCGCCAATCCCACTCTCAATGGCGTTTACCATATCCAGCGGGCTCATTCCCATCATTGCGCCGACGAAAAAGCTCGCCAGCAGCAGCGCGAGGAACGGGTGAAACTTTAGCTTAACGATGGTTAAAACAATCAACACAATGCTGACCAGCAGCGTTGCCACAACCCAGACCTGAGATCCCATATCTCACCTCACCCTTATGTCATCTGGGGGTATTGGACGAAAAGCGGCGTGGGCTGACAAACGATATAAATTGGCGTTCAGGTGAGCCAGATTGAATCAACTGAGTGACTGCGCTCTAAAAAACGCACTTAAACCGCATTAGGTTCACATATATTCACCCTTAAACAGTATGCTGAGCGCAGAAACCACGCGTGAGAATTGTGATGACCGATGCAAATGAAGCCAGAAACCGGCTGCTCAACGGCTGGCAGCTGTCGAAAATGTACACCTTTGAAGTGGCGGCTCGACATGAATCCTTCGCGCTGGCGGCGGAGGAGCTGTCGCTCAGCCCCAGCGCGGTGAGCCACCGCATCAACCTGCTCGAAGAAGAGCTCGGTATTCAGCTGTTTGTCCGTTCGCACCGTAAAGTCGAGCTGACGCAGGAGGGAAAGCGCGTTTACTGGACGCTAAAATCGTCCCTCGACACCCTGAATCAGGAGATCCTGGACATCAAAAACCAGGCGCTGTCCGGCACGCTGACGGTCTACTCCCGGCCGTCGATCGCTCAGTGCTGGCTGGTACCCATGCTGGGCGACTTTAACCGCCGCTATCCGTCGATTTCGCTCACCGTCCTGACCGGCAATGATTACATCAATATGCAGCGAACGGGGGTCGATCTGGCGCTCTATTTCGACGATACGCCGCCAAACCATCTGTCTCATCACTTCCTGATGGACGAAGAGATTTTGCCCGTCTGCTCGCCGCAGTATGCCCGCGAGCATGAGCTGTTGAAAAACCCCGATAACCTTAGCCACTGCACGCTGCTGCATGACCGTCAGGCCTGGAGCAATGATTCCGGTACGGATGAGTGGCTGAGCTGGGCTCAGCACTTTGCGGTGAATATGCCGCCATCGTCGGGTATCGGTTTCGATCGTTCCGACTTAGCGATTATTGCGGCCATCAACCACGTCGGCGTCGCGATGGGGAGAAAGCGGCTGGTGCAAAAACGGCTTGAACGGGGCGAACTGATCGCCCCGTTTGGTGACAAGACCCTGAAATGCCATCAGCACTACTATGTTTCGACGCTTTCGGGCCGACAGTGGCCGAAAATAGACGCCTTTATCGGCTGGCTGAGAGAACTGGCAGGTTGAAGAATTATTACGCTTTCGCGCTACACCAAATGTGAAAAAGCATGCTAAATACAGGTAATGCTTTCGATTTATCCAGGGTAAACCGTGTTAAAGCCTCTCATTGCTACCGCGTTACTGATCTCTTCCGGCTGGGCCATTGCCGCTGAGCCGCCGCTGACGGCTGCCCGTTATGCGCAGCAGCTTGGCGTCGGGATGGATGTGGACTGGGCGCGCACCGAGCGCGGCATACGCGAGTTCGACCCGCTGGTGGTTCGCGATTTTCGCGCAAAAGGCATTACCCACGTGCGCATTCGCGTCGCCGATGAGCCGACGGAAGCGCGGCTGATCCACCTGCGCAAGCTAGTGGAAGCCTGCGAGCAGTATGGCGTGATCCCGATTATCGCTTATCAGGCCGATGAATATAAAAACGACCCCAAAGCCGATAACGAGAAAGAGACGATCAACTGGTGGATTGCCGTGGCGCACTATTTCGGCCAGAGCTATCCGCTGCTGGGTTTTGATCTCATTTATGAGCCAGCCGACAAGCTTAACCACAACCTCGCGTCGTTAAACCGCGTGTATGAAAAAACCATTAAAGCGATCCACGACATCGACCCGCAGCGCATGATTTTCATTGCGCCGCGCCTGCGCGCTGCGCCGGAGGATTTATCCGGCCTGAAGCTGCCTGCGCACAGTCAAAACTACCTGCTGGCGGAGTGGCATATTTTCCCGTGGGGGCCGCTGAAAAATAGCGGTAAATACCCGTGGACGTCCGGCACGGCGGCGGAGAAGGCGGCTATCCGTAACCGCATCAGCACCGCGCTGCGCTGGCAGCAAAAAACCGGGCACGTCAGTTGGGTCGGGGGCTGGGGCGTGGGGGAGTCAAACCACCTCACGCCAACCGCTTCGCAAATGGCCTTCGCCACCTTTATGGCCTGCGAGCTGCAAAAGGCGAAAATCCCGTATGCGCTTAACGCGGATTTCCAGTTTTACGACGGGGAAGAGGGGGCCTGGCGGCCTGCGCCGGAGCCGTTATTGCAGGCGATGATTGCGCCCGTCTGTGAAAAGCCCGGCGAGAAGCCGGGCCATCATGCGGTTAAACCGGCTGCTCGTGATGCGGAACGCGCGACGACAGCGGCAGCCAGCACAGTAAAATCAACAGCCCCATTAGTGTCATCAGCAGGCCCAAACTAGCCTGCCCGGTCTGCGGCATCATGGCCGAGAGCCAGGCCAGCGCGCCGGAACCGATGTTCTGCAAACCGCCCACCAGCGCGCCCGCCGTGCCTGCGAGGAACGGGAACGGCTCCATCGCGCCGCTGGTGGCGAGCGGGAACAGCATTCCCGCGCCGAAGAAGAACAGCGCCGCCGGAATCAGCAGCGTCCAGACGGTCATCACGCCAAACAGCCCCGGGATCCACATCATCAGACCCGCCAGCAGGCAGCTGATCACGGCCTGCCACATCAGGGTTGAAAAGCGCTTGTTCTGACGCCCGGCAAACCAGGCGCCAAAGAACGCCGCCGGGATTGGCAGAATAAACAGAATGCTCACCACCATGCTGCTCAGGCCAAGACCCGCGCCCAGCAGCACGCCGGAGCAGGCTTCGAACACTGCAATACCCGCCAGGCCGCCAATCAGCATCAGCAGGTAGCAGGTAAACGCGCCGTTGCCGAACAGCGTCTTATAGCTTGTGAGAAGCTTCGTGCGCGGCGCGTCTTTTGGACGGGTTTCCGGCATCCAGCGCGCCATGCTGAAGGTGACAATTACGCAGAGCACCAGCAGAAAGGCGTAACAGGCGCGCCAGGACCACATTGTGTCCAGCAGGCCGCCAATCAGCGGAGCGAGAAGCGGGCTGACCAGAATGCCCATATTTAACAGGCTGTTGGCGTGGCGGAGCTGGGTGCCCTGATACATATCGCGCGGTAAAGTTCGCGCCATCACCCCGCCGACACCCGTCCCAACGCCCTGCAGGGCGCTGGCGGCAATCAGTACGGTCAGGCTGTGGGTGGTAATGGCAATCACCGTCGCTACCATGAAAATGCTCATGCCCACCAGGATCACCGGGCGACGCCCGACGCGGTCGGAGAGCGGGCCGTAGAAGAGCTGTGAAACGCCATAGGTCAGCAGGTAGGCTGCCATCACGCTCTGCACCGCGCCTTCGCGGACGTTCAGTTCCTTTGCCATGTCGGCAATCGCCGGAATGTAGATGGTTTGCGCCATCTGACCGACGGCCACCAGTAACACCAGCATCAACAATAAGTTAACGTTCCTTTGCTTTTTCATGTCGCTGAATACTTTTGCCAAAAGAGAGAAATGAAGAATAAGTGACTACGCATTCCCATAAATGCGCGAGGAATCTACCACAGACAGATGACAATTTAAGCATTGTTGCGGTGAATGAAAAAACCGGGAAAGGCAGGATTTGTAAACAAGAACGGCAACTAATGTTGCCAGCGATTTACGCCAGACGCAGCAGAATTGCGCCGACAGCAATACCCAGCGCTGCCGCGATGCGCAGGCCCGCAACCTTCTCTTTTAAAAGGACAAAGGCGATCAGCGCCCCGAAAAGAATCGAGGTTTCACGCAGCGCGGCGACCACCGCCAGCGGCGCCTGCGTCATCGCCCAGAGGGCCAGACCGTAAGAGCCCATGGTTCCCACGCCGCCGAGCAGCCCTTTTTTCCAGTGCAGGCGCAGGTAGCTGGACGCCTCGCGCCGACGCGCCACCATCGCCCAGCCCAGCAGGCAGAAGCCGTTCATAAAGAAGGTCCAGAGCGTGTAGCCCAGCGCGGTGTTCGACAGCCGCACGCCGGTGCCGTCCACCAGCGTATACCCGGCGATAAAACAGGCATTCAGCAGCGCCAGCCAGATCCCCCTGCGTGACTGCATGCGGCCATTCATCGCCATCGCCAGAATTGACAGGCAAATGACTCCGATACCGGACCAGGCGAGCCAGGAGAGATGGTCGCCGAGCGCCAGCACGCTGATCAGCGCCACCAGCAGCGGGGCGGTGCCGCGCATCAGCGGATAGGTCTGGCTCATGTCCGAGACCTGATAGGTCTTCGCCACCAGCACGGTGTAGACCACCTGTAAGGCGCAGGAGACGATCAAAAAAGGCCAGCTTGCCGCAGAAGGCTGTGGTGAGAAGGGCAGTAAAATCAGGGCAATAATCGCGGCTGAGCCGCTAACGCCGATCGCAGAGTAGAGTTTATCCGTTCCGGCTTTAACGATAGCGTTCCAGCTGGCATGCAGCAGTGCGGCGAAAAGCAAAATGCAGAAAACGGTGATGGTCATGGCGTATTGGGTGATGAATTGTCACTCAACTGTAACATTCACATCCTGATGCCGCCAGCCGGTTACACCGCACAAAAAAGGCGGTGCGTCACCCGTGGTTCGTCTGAGACCAGCGTAAAACCGGCTCGATTGTAAAATCCGTACGCGCTGTCCGGCGCGTGAGTATTCAGAAAATCAAACCAGATGCTGGCATCCGCCATCACTACGGTTAAAAGCTGTTTTCCAATGCCCAGCCCGCGGCACTTCTCGCTGACGTAGAGATGGCGAATGCGTCCGGCACGCGGCTGCTGGCTGAACGGATCGCGGTTGAGGCCACACACGCCCACCAGCTTGCCGTTAAGAAACGCACCCAGCAGC
Source organism: Enterobacter sp. 725m/11 (assembly GCF_011683705.1). NCBI lineage: Bacteria > Pseudomonadati > Pseudomonadota > Gammaproteobacteria > Enterobacterales > Enterobacteriaceae > Enterobacter > Enterobacter sp. 725m/11. The sequence continues at coordinate 5,538 of NZ_JAAQOK010000036.1, forward strand.
TTTTCACCCGGCGCGTTAAAGCGGTTCTCACCCCGCAGCCAGTTCTCTTCCAGCCTGCGCAGCATGTTGAAATTCAGCGCGATACTTTCCGCCTTCAGGGCGATATACCCCGGCTCATCCGGTGTGACAGGCTCAATTAACAGACGCGACATAGCATTCCCTCGTTATTAAAGAGGGGCGGTTGCCCGCCCCTCTCAGGTGCGACTTGAACCTGAATTACCGAACGTATTTCAGGACAGCATCAAGCAGTTGCAGTACTGCAACAATGAGTTTGAGGATAAGTATCACCATATCCACTACGCTCATACGCGTCTCCTTTTGGTTAAAAGGAGCACGATGCTGGCGTACCTTTCCGCCGCCTGTTGCCAGCACCTGGATTGACGTAACACAGTGTGCTCACTTCAGGGGTTAAGGCACTGACGGCACCACCCGTTTCAGCCAGGACTTCGTTGCGCCGGTAAACTGCGGCCCCCTCGCTCACTGCGAACACCCTCAGTATAGATAAATACTGTATGCATGAACAGTATTTTTTGGACAAAATTTGGAAGGTGATCCATACTCAAAAACGTTAAAATCCGTGCCGGAATTGCGCGTTCGAGTTCTATCGCGTATACTTTTTCCGTTGACGTAACACAGTGTGTTCTGCGGCGACCAACCGCAAAACCCTGATAAAAACCTCGCTCCGGCGGGGTTTTTTGTTTTCTGGTCTGCCCACAAAAAAATACCGGGATAAGCGGTGGCCTGGTCAGGCTTCTTAAGAAATCAATTTTATGCAGGGGAACCAGGATAGTTTTACGAGATGCAGCACCAAATAAGTCATTTAATATAAAAAACAGACTCGCCAGGATATTAAAACCGCATCGGATATAGCCGTAAAAAATAATATTCAATCGAATTATTTTTCTCGTGAATGTATTTTTTAGGCAATTCACCAGTTTGAATTACACTGCTTTTCATTGTATATTTCTATAGCCACAATCATGATATGGATATCTTATGCAAGCATCGGATTATTTGAAGATGAAGTTCCAGGACGACAGACAGTTGGCTATTTATGGACAGCAAGGCGTTGCCGGGACATGGAAAGCATTAAAGGGAATCGGCTCTGATATCTATTCAGGAATGGAGCGTGTAAGCTGGTACTCATCATGCTTAATCCCCAGCTATCACGATGTATGTGATGAGCTTCTCTCAGAAGAAAAGAGAATGTACCTCTCCATTGTGTCTCTTTACCGTTATCGCGATGTAATAGCACAGATGCTCTATCTTTATTTTAAAAGTGTTCTAAACGACTCTAAAAATGGAAATGAACAAAATCGCGCCCGCAAGACGGGTTCACAAGTAACCGGATTTGTTAAAAATATCCCGACAAGCAAAGCAGCGCGTTTAGCAATAGCATGGGGGTTGGCAATATATCTTTCCAAATCTGGCCTGCTCTCAGAAATCGTCGTCGAACGGCTTGCACGTCGCGTACCGAACGTTGTCATGGCATTTCAATTGATTGGCACGGACCAGAAGTGCGCGCTTGCTGCTCGTCGCCTGAAAACGTTGGACCCAAAGTATTACGCTACCCTCTATGCCGCACAACTGGAAATGCTCTATTACTTTATTGAACCATTCCTGTCTGAACTGATTAAGAAGGTTCAAATGGGTTTCTACAGGGATTTTGAAGCGATTTATGACGACTTAAGGGACAAGTAGCGTGTTTAAGAGTCTGTTATCAATTCTATTTACGGATATTTTATTTCCCGTTTATGTTTTTGTATGCGCCTCTTTTTTTCTATGGTTGATACCTGACCACTGGGTATTACTCACATTTATTGCTATCGGTGTATTTATTCTTGTTCATCCAATAATTTTTGGTCGTTTTGATAAGTACGATTGATTTTTAAAAAAAGGTATTCTTTATGTCAAATCCGGCTTATTTATTTCTTACAGATGAAAATGGTTCCCCCATGGTTGGCCCCTGCCTTGTGACAGGGCGTGAAGGTGCAATTGAACTCAAATCATTCACTCATAATGTCAACATTCCAGTCGACGGGAATACCGGGAAATTGACGGGCACGCGCATACACATGCCCATCATGTTCCAGAAAGAATTTGATCGTGTAACCCCGCTTCTCTTTCGCGCGCTGAGTACGGGAAGAACACTCCAGTCAGCCACCATTAAGATGTATCAGATTAATGAGGCGGGTTTAGAACAGGAATATTTTAATATCCTCCTGGAGAATGTGAAAATAACTTCAATCACACCTGACCTGTATCCCGGCGCAAACACGGGAACACACCTTGAAACGGTTCTCATACGCTATGAGAAAATCACCTGGAAGCATTGCGACGGCAATGTCATGTATAGTGACTCCTGGAATGAGCGAGCAACGTACTGAAACGTGATCCCTGACGCATTTTTGCGCAGATGAAAATATTTCCATTGTCACGCCCGAAAACCTGTGTTTGTATAAATTCAATCAATGATTCCAAACACAGGTCCCCAATGACTTCATCCATCTTCACTTCGACCCTACTAAAAACTGCGCAACCTGCCGCAGTGGTCGTCGTGCGTGTGGTGGTGGTCGTCGGCAATACGCCGTAGGGACTGGATCAACACACGAATCCAAAACCCCGCCGGCGCAAACCGGGCGGGGTTTTTCGTTTAGGACCCTCCCCGGAAAGTCGGCCCAGAAGAAAAGGACTGGAGCATGGCAAGTTCGGGCACAACATCCACAAAGACGTGTTTTACAGGCGCGCAGCTGATTGTTCATTTACTGGAACGACAGGGCATCACCACGGTTGCGGGTATCCCGGGTGGAACCGTGCTGCCGCTGTACGATGCGTTGAGCCAAAGCACGCAGATCCGCCACGTGCTGGCGCGTCACGAGCAGGGGGCAGGATTTATCGCTCAGGGCATGGCGCGTACGCAGGGCAAACCGGCGGTCTGTATGGCCTGCAGCGGCCCCGGCGCAACCAACCTGGTGACCGCCATCGCCGACGCGCGCCTCGACTCCATTCCGCTGATCTGCATTACCGGCCAGGTGCCGTCCTCGATGATCGGCACCGATGCGTTCCAGGAAGTGGACACCTACGGCATCTCTATCCCCATCACCAAACATAACTATTTAGTTCGCGATATCAGCGAGCTGCCTCAGGTTATCAGCGATGCGTTCCGTATCGCCCAGTCTGGCCGCCCGGGCCCGGTGTGGATAGACATTCCTAAGGATGTCCAGACCGCAGAGATCGAGATCGACGTGTTGCCGGAGCCGGGCGAGCGTGCCCCCGCGCCGGAATTCAGCGCTGAAAGCGTGCGCGACGCCGCCGCCATGATTAACGCCGCCAAACGCCCGGTGCTCTATCTGGGCGGCGGGGCGATTAACGCTGCGGATGAAATCCGCCAGTTTGCTGAAAAAGCCAACCTGCCGACCACCATGACCCTGATGGCACTGGGTATGCTGCCTAAAGCGCATCCGTTGTCATTAGGCATGTTGGGCATGCACGGTGCGCGCAGCACCAACTACATCCTGCAAGAGGCGGATTTGCTGATTGTTATGGGCGCACGTTTTGATGACCGAGCGATTGGCAAAACCGAGGAATTCTGCCCGAACGCCAAAATCATTCACGTGGATATCGACCGCGCCGAGCTGGGTAAAATCAAACAGCCGCACGTGGCGATTCAGGGCGACGTGGCCGAAGTGCTGGCGCAGCTGATCCCGCAGACGGACGCGACCGACCGCGCCGACTGGCGCCAGCTGGTGGCCGATCTGCAGCGCGAGTTCCCGGGCGCAATCCCAACTGAAGGCGACCCGCTGAGCCACTATGGGCTGATCAACGCCGTGGCCGCCTGCGTGGACGACAGCGCGATTATCACCACCGACGTGGGCCAGCACCAGATGTGGACCGCGCAGGCGTATCCGCTGAACCGTCCGCGCCAGTGGCTGACTTCCGGCGGCCTCGGCACCATGGGCTTCGGCCTGCCGGCGGCAGTAGGCGCGGCGCTCGCCAACCCGGACCGCAAGGTTATCTGCTTCTCCGGCGACGGCAGCCTGATGATGAACATTCAGGAGATGGCGACCGCGGCCGAAAACCAGTTAGACGTGAAAATCATCCTGATGAACAATGAGGCGCTGGGCCTGGTGCACCAGCAGCAGAGCCTGTTCTACAAGCAGGGCGTGTTTGCGGCGACCTATCCGGGGATGATTAACTTTATGCAGATTGCCGCCGGCTTTGGCCTGCACACCTGCGATCTGAACGCGGAAGAAGACGCCTACGCGGCGCTGCAGGCGGCGATTTCTCGTCCCGGCCCGGCGCTGATCCATGTCCGTATCGACCCTGAACAAAAAGTGTATCCGATGGTGCCGCCGGGTGCGGCAAATACTGAGATGGTGGGGGAATAAGCCATGCAGAAACAACATGATAACGTCATTCTGGAACTCACCGTCCGCAACCACCCTGGCGTTATGACCCACGTCTGCGGGCTATTTGCCCGCCGGGCGTTTAACGTGGAAGGCATTCTCTGCCTGCCGATTCAGGGCAGCGAGCACAGCCGCATCTGGCTACTGGTCAACGACGATCAGCGTCTGGAGCAGATGATAGCGCAGATCGACAAGCTGGAAGACGTCACCAAAGTGGCGCGCAACCAGTCCGATCCCACCATGTTTAACAAAATTGCGGTGTTTTTCGAGTAAATCGCTTAAGGTAAGCGTCTTTCGCTCTTGTAGGCCGGATAAGCGCAGCGTCATCCGGCTTTTTCAGATCGCAGGAACACACATGACCACCATCGCTCTCATCGACGACCACCTTATCGTCCGCTCCGGCTTTGCCCAGCTTCTTAACCTCGAACCGGATTTTCAGGTCGTGGCCGAGTTTGGCTCCGGTCACGAGGCGCTGGCGGGCCTGCCGGGGCGCGGGGTGCAGGTCTGTATCTGTGACATCTCGATGCCGGATCTCTCCGGGCTGGAGTTGTTGAGCCAGCTGCCGAAAGGGATGGCGACGATCATGCTCTCGGTTCACGACAGCCCGGCGCTGGTCGAGCAGGCGCTCAACGCGGGCGCACGCGGCTTCCTCTCCAAACGCTGTAGCCCGGACGAGCTGATCGCTGCCGTGCGCACCGTCTCCACCGGCGGCTGCTACCTGACGCCGGATATCGCCATCAAGCTGGCGGCCGGACGTCAGGATCCGCTCACCAGACGCGAGCGCCAGGTGGCGGAGAAGCTTGCCCAGGGCATGTCGGTGAAAGAGATTGCCGCCGAGCTGGATCTGTCGCCGAAAACCGTGCACGTCCACCGCGCCAATCTGATGGAAAAACTCAACGTCAGCAACGACGTCGAGCTGGCGCGCCGCATGTTCGACAGCTGGCAATGAGTCCCGTGTTTTCGCGGCTGATCGCCGTCGTTGCCAGCTTTTTTATCTTCTCCGCCGCGTGGTTCTGCCTGTGGAGCATCAGTCTGCATCTGGTGGAACGCCCGGAGCTGGCGGTGCTGCTGTTTCCCTTCGGCCTGCGTCTGGGGCTAATGCTCCAGTGCCCGCGCGGATACTGGCCCGTTTTGCTCGGCGCAGAGTGGCTGATGCTGGTCTGGCTGGCGCAGGAGGTGGCCCTCGCGCATCTTCCCTTATTGATGACCGGAAGCCTGCTCACGCTTCTCCCCGTTGCCCTGATTTCCCGCTACCGCTACCAGCGCGACTGGCGCACGCTGCTGCGTCAGGGGGCGGCGCTGATTGCCGCCGCGCTGTTACAATCCCTGCCGTGGTTAGGCGAGAAGGAGATGCTTAACGCCCTGCTTCTGACTCTGACCGGCGGTCTGACCCTCGCCCCGACCTGTCTGGTTTTCTGGCACTACCTCACCAGCACCGTCTGGCAGCCGCTCGGCCCCGCGCTGGTCTCCCAACCGGTGAACTGGCGCGCCCGGCACCTCATCTGGTATTTGCTGCTGTTTATGGTGAGCCTGTGGCTGCAGCTTGGTCTGCCCGCCGAGCTTTCGCGCTTCACGCCGTTTTGCCTGGCGCTGCCGATCATCGCTCTGGCCTGGCACTACGGCTGGCAGGGGGCGCTGATCGCCACGCTGATGAACGCCATCGCGCTGATCGCCAGCCAGACCTGGCACGATCATCCGGTGGATCTGCTGCTCTCGCTGCTGGCCCAGAGCCTGACCGGATTGCTGCTCGGCGCGGGCATTCAGCGCCTGCGCGAGCTGAACCAGTCCCTGCAAGCCGAGCTGGCGCGCAACCGTCGTCTGGCGGAGCGTCTTCTGGAGACGGAAGAGAGCGTGCGGCAGGAGGTGGCCCGCGAGCTGCACGACGATATCGGCCAGACCATTACCGCCATCCGCACGCAGGCGGGCATTGTTCAGCGCCTGGCGGCGGAAAACGCGGTGGTGAAGCAGGGTGGGGCGCATATCGAACAGCTTTCGCTGGGTGTCTATGACGCCGTTCGCCGCTTGCTGGGACGGCTGCGTCCGCGCCAGCTTGATGACCTGTCGCTGGAGCAGGCGATACGCTCCCTGATGCGTGAGATGGAGCTCGAAAGCCGCGGCATTGTCAGCCATCTCGACTGGCGTATTAACGAGCCTGGGCTGAGCGAAGGCCAGCGCGTGACGCTGTTCCGCGTCTGTCAGGAAGGGCTGAACAACATCGTCAAACACGCCAATGCCAGCGCGGTGACGATCCAGGGCTGGCAGCAGGACGAGCGACTGATGCTGGTGATTGACGACGACGGCTGCGGCCTGCCGCCGGGCTCCGGCCAGCAGGGGTTTGGCCTGGCGGGGATGCGCGAGCGCGTCAAGGCTCTGGGCGGCACGCTGACCCTCTCCTGCACCCACGGGACGCGCGTCAGCGTCAGTTTGCCGTTAAGGACGTACCATGTTTAAAACCCCAACCAGCGCGGCTCCGTTGCGCGACAAGGCGGAAATCGACGCCCGCTACCGCTACTGGCGTCGCCATATCCTGATCACCATCTGGCTTGGCTACGCCCTGTTCTACTTCACCCGCAAAAGCTTCAACGCCGCCGCGCCGGAAATCCTCGCCAGCGGCGTGATGACGCGCACCGATATCGGCCTGCTGGCGACGCTGTTTTACATCAGCTACGGGCTGTCGAAGTTCTTCTCCGGCATCGTCAGCGACCGCTCCAACGCGCGCTATTTTATGGGCGTTGGGCTGATCGTCACCGGCGTGGTGAACATCCTGTTCGGCTTCTCCACCTCGCTGTGGGCCTTCGCCCTGCTGTGGGCGCTGAACGCCTTTTTCCAGGGCTGGGGCGCGCCGGTCTGCGCCCGCCTGCTCACCGCCTGGTACTCGCGCAACGAGCGCGGCGGCTGGTGGGCGATCTGGAACACCGCGCATAACGTCGGCGGGGCGCTGATCCCGATGGTGGTGGGGGCTGCCGCACTGCACTACGGCTGGCGCACGGGGATGATGATTGCCGGTGCTCTTGCGATTGTCGCCGGGCTGTTCCTCTGCTGGCGCCTGCGCGACAGGCCGCAAACCGTCGGCCTGCCTGCGGTGGGCGACTGGCGGCACGACGAGATGGAGATCGCCCAGCAGCAGGAGGGCGCCGGGCTGTCCCGCCAGGAGATCCTCACCAAGTACGTGCTGAAAAATCCGTACATCTGGCTGCTGTCCCTCTGCTACGTGCTGGTCTACGTGGTGCGCGCGGCCATCAACGACTGGGGCAACCTGTACATGTCCGAGACGCTGGGTGTGGATCTGGTCACCGCTAATTCGGCGGTGACGATGTTCGAGCTGGGCGGGTTTATCGGCGCGCTGGTGGCGGGCTGGGGATCGGACAAGCTGTTCAACGGCAACCGCGGCCCGATGAACCTGATTTTTGCCGCCGGGATTTTACTCTCCGTGGGCTCGCTGTGGCTTATGCCGTTCGCCAGCTACGTCATGCAGGCGGCGTGCTTCTTCACCATCGGCTTTTTTGTCTTTGGCCCGCAGATGCTGATCGGCATGGCGGCGGCGGAGTGCTCGCACAAAGAGGCGGCAGGCGCGGCGACGGGCTTTGTCGGGCTGTTTGCCTACCTCGGCGCGTCGCTCTCCGGCTGGCCGCTGGCGCGGGTGATCGACATCTGGCACTGGAGCGGATTCTTCGCGGCGATCGCCATCGCGGCGGGCATCTCGGCCCTGCTGCTGCTGCCGTTTTTGCACGCCCAGGCGCCGCGCGAAGCGTGACGCGCCTCACCTTTTGTTGCCGAGTGGCACAAAACTAGGAAATTTTCCCGGTTTCACCTGGACGCTGTCTCAGGCATCTCTCCCGGCTGATTTTTACAATGCTGCAAAAATCAGCTCAGGAGTAAACCAACCATGCTGGCCTTCTTAAACCAGGTGCGCAAGCCGACCCTGGATCTGCCGCTCGACGTGCGGCGCAAGATGTGGTTCAAACCGTTCATGCAGTCTTATCTGGTGGTCTTCATCGGCTACCTGACCATGTACCTGATCCGCAAAAACTTTAACATCGCGCAGAACGACATGATCTCTACCTACGGGCTGAGCATGACGCAGCTGGGGATGATTGGCCTGGGCTTCTCCATCACCTACGGGGTGGGGAAAACGGTGGTGTCCTACTACGCGGACGGTAAAAACACCAAGCAGTTCCTGCCGTTTATGCTGATCCTCTCCGCCATCTGTATGCTCGGCTTCAGCGCCAGCATGGGCGCGGGCTCCGTCAGCCTGTTCCTGATGATCGCCTTCTACGCCCTGAGCGGTTTCTTCCAGAGCACCGGCGGGTCGTGCAGCTACTCCACCATCACCAAATGGACGCCGCGCCGCAAGCGGGGTTCGTACCTCGGCATGTGGAACATCTCCCACAACCTCGGCGGGGCGGGTGCGGCAGGCGTGGCGCTGTTTGGCGCGAACTATCTGTTCGACGGCCACGTGATCGGCATGTTTATCTTCCCGTCGATTATCGCCCTGATCGTCGGCTTTATCGGCCTGCGTTTCGGCAGCGACTCCCCGGAATCCTACGGTCTCGGCAAAGCGGAAGAGCTGTTCGGGGAGGAGATCAGCGAAGAGGACAAAGAGACCGAAGAGAACGAGATGTCCAAATGGCAGATCTTTGTTGAGTACGTGCTGAAAAACAAAGTGATCTGGCTGCTGTGCTTCTCAAACATTTTCCTGTACGTGGTGCGCATCGGCATCGACCAGTGGTCAACGGTGTACGCCTTCCAGGAGTTGAAGCTCTCGAAAGAGGTGGCGATTCAGGGCTTCACCCTGTTCGAAGTGGGCGCGCTGGTCGGCACGCTGCTGTGGGGCTGGCTCTCCGACCTCGCCAACGGCCGTCGCGCGCTGGTGGCCTGCGTCGCGCTGGCGCTGATTATCGCCACGCTCGGCATCTACCAGCACGCCAGCAACCAGTACGTTTACCTGGCGTCCCTGTTCGCGCTCGGCTTCCTGGTGTTTGGCCCGCAGTTGCTGATTGGCGTGGCGGCCGTAGGGTTCGTGCCGAAAAAAGCGATCGGCGCCGCCGATGGGATTAAAGGCACCTTCGCCTACCTGATCGGCGACAGCTTCGCCAAGCTTGGCCTGGGGATGATCGCCGACGGTACGCCGATTTTCGGCCTCACCGGCTGGGCGGGCACCTTCGCGGCGCTGGATGCGGCAGCGATTGGCTGTATCGTCCTGATGGCGATGGTCGCGGTGCTGGAAGAACGTAAAATTCGCCGCGAGAACCGCGCGCAGAAATTAAAAGCGGCCTGAGTGTGCAGGTAACTTCTTTGCCCGGCTGACCGCCGGGCTTTTTTTATTTGCTCGTCCTACCTTTACCCCGCTTTACACACCCACTCCTCTCCATGCTCTACAGTGTTTTTTGCTGCCGCCTTTCGTGCAGCCTTAGCCCCTTTTGCTAATGGAGAGCTTGCATGTTAACCCGACGATTGTCCTGCCTGGCGCTGCTGATGGCGCTGGCGTCCCCCGCAATGGCCGCGGATGCCCCCACCTACGGCGAGAAGCTGGAAGGTTTCGACTACGGCTGGCAGGTAAAACACTTTACCTTTACCTCGCAAAACCAGTCTCTGGATATGGCTTACCTGGACGTGAAGCCGGAAAAACCCAACGGACGTACCGTAGTGCTGATGCACGGCAAAAACTTTTGCGCTGGCACCTGGGACGGCACAATCCGTGCGCTGTCGGCCAGCGGGTATCGCGTGATCGCACCCGACCAGATCGGCTTCTGTAAATCCACCAAGCCGGACCATTATCAGTACACCTTCCAGCAGCTGGCGGACAACACCCACGCGCTGCTCACATCGCTTGGCATCGATCGCGCGACGGTTATCGGCCACTCGACCGGCGGCATGCTGGCGACCCGCTACGCGCTAATGTGGCCGCAGCAGGTAGAGCAGCTGGTGATGGTGAACCCGATAGGCCTGGAAGACTGGAAAGCCCGCGGCGTGCCGCATATCACGGTTGACCAGTGGTACCAGCGCGAGCTGAAGGTCAGCGCCGACGGCATTCGTCAGTACGAGAAAAACACCTACTACGCCGGGGAGTGGAAGCCGGAGTACGAACGCTGGGTGACCATGCTTGCCGGGCTGAACAACGGGCCGGGCAAAGCGCGCGTGGCGTGGAACTCGGCGCTGCTCTACGACATGATCTACACCCAGCCGGTCATCTATGAATTTAGCGACCTGAAGATGCCGGTATTATTGATGATCGGCACGAAGGACAACACCGCCATCGGGAAAGACCTCGCCCCGCCGGAGATCCGCAAGACGCTCGGCAACTATGCGGTGCTGGGCAAAGAGACGGCGAAGTGCATCCCGCACGCGACGCTGGTGGAATTTAACGACATGGGCCACGCGCCGCAGATGCAGGATCCCGCACGCTTTCACGAGGCGCTGTTGAAGGGGCTTCAGGCGCGCTGACGGGTCTCCAGCAACAGCCCGCGCAGCCACGCCTGCGCGGGGTTGCTTTCATCGCATTTATCCAGCTTTTTTCGGTTCACTATTCTGGCCGTACCCGCTGTCGACACGCTGCGTTTCCCGCTATGATGAGCGGCTAGTCTAAGGAGAACGCATGGTCTGGATAATGCTGGCAACGCTTGCCGTGGTGTTTGTGGTGGGATTTCGCGTCCTGACCTCAGATTCCCGCCGCGCCATCAAACGTTTAAGCGAACGGCTGGGGATTACCCCGATGCCGATCGAGTCGATGATTGACCAGTTCGGTAAAACACCGGGCAATGAATTTATCCGCTACCTTGAGCGGCCTGACGAGGCGCATCTGCAAAACGCCGCGCAGGTGCTGCTCATCTGGCAGGTCTGCATTGTCGACGGTAGCGAAGAGAATCTGCATACCTGGCACCGTATGCTGCGTAAAGCCCGCCTTGCCGCACCCATTACCGATGCGCAAATTCGTCTGGCACTTGGCTTTATGCGCGAAATGGAGCCCGATCCGCAGGAGCTGAACGTCTTCCAGCTGCGCTATAACCAGCTATTTCTGCCGGAAGAAGGTGTGTTTTATCTGCATTAAGCCTTTTTGCCGCACAAGATATTCTGAGCGTTCAGGATCTCCTCTCTGTTTTCATTGAGGCGAGTTGCGGCATAGATATCAATATTTAATCTCTTTGCCTCATCGTCCGTTAGTTCGCGATAGCATAGCCCCTCCTGATTGAAGGTGCATTTTGACTGAGGCAGCAGCGCAAACCCTTTCCCTCTTGCGATACGGCTTAGCATCACGAGGGAATCATCCGGCTCTTTAATACGCTTCAGCGGCGTTTTCAGCGTGTCAAAGTAGCTTTCGCATTTATCATAGAATGACGGATTAGCGCTTCTCGAAAACCAAAAAAGTGGAAGATCGCTAATGTCTTCCAGCGAGACTTTCTCTTTCAGACTGGCAGGATGTAAAGAAGGCATTGCGATGAGCAACGGTTCCTGGCAGACCCAGCGGTATTGAACAATGTCTTCATGACCCGTTCCCTTTTCCCCGGTCAGCACCAGATCCAGCATATTTTTAGACAAGCTTTGCAGCAGCTGTGCTGACGTCAGGTCGGGCGTTTCAACGTCATCTCCGGCGTTCATTTTTTGAAGCTGGGTATTTACAGGTTCAATATATTCAAAATTAAGCGTGCGCGTGAGACCGATGCGCAGATTCGTTTCTGAAGAGTGAGGATCTTCTTTTAAGATGCTGATGTCTTTGAGTATTTTTTCTGCCTGAACGACCAGCGCTCGGCCTGCTTCAGTGAGGCTAACGTCATGCGTACTGCGACTGAACAACTGACGTTTCAACACCGCTTCAAGGCATTTTATCTGACGCGTCAGAGGCGGTTGAGTCATGCGCAGACGTTCGGCAGCCTTACGAAAGTTCAGTTCATGTGCAACAGCGAGAAAGCATTGTAATTGTTTGATACTGGGCAGGTTATTGCTGATTAAATGTTCTGCTGTAGCCATACGTGGGTCCTAAATGCGAAAAGGTATTTCGTCTTTTTTCCATTTCGATATTACACGCTAAATGCTGGCAGCAAAACCCGTTTTAACAGTAATACAAAAAATATATTACAAATTTAACAATTCCAATAGTTTCCTGTATTGATAAATTTCTATCCGAATCCTCACTTAATCAATACTCGGAGTAATTATGTCGTCCAAATATGTACTGGTATCACGCTTCCCATTAAAAAACACTTTTTCTGAAAAAGAATTTACTTCCTTAAAAAGCAATGAAAACGTTCGCTACTATACCTGTGAAGAAAACGGCGTTAATGAATTGCTGGAATTACGCGCATTCAACGATATTAAAGAAATTGCATGGGTTGAAAGTGAAATGGAATCCATGTTCCATCGTTTCTCTGAAGTTCTTTCTGCCGATATCCGTCGCGAACTGCTTAAGTTTGTTGAATCCCCAATTGATAATAAAAATAGCTTGCCACAATCAAATTATATTCAACTCCGACACGTCGAAGTGCCTGCGCATAACTATCAGCAGTACCGTCAGTGGCGCGATGAAACCATTTTTAATGTTGTAAGAGATAACAAAGATAAGATTGAAAGTTTCGAAGCATTTCATTCACTGATCAGCGGCGTTCCGGGTGTAATGTTCATCTCCTCATTCAACGGCGATAAAGCAGCATATAAAGAAGCATTTACCAATGCGCGTTATCAGGAAATCATTCAACAGGCCGGCGATAACTTTATTACTGGCGGTAATGACGGCCTTTATACACGTATCTATCGTGCTTGCTGTTGTTGAGGGACAATGAATGAACTGTAAAAAGTTGGTAGTTGTTGGCGATAAATTTAATGAATTTGCTAATGGTAAAGATGTACTGACTATATCTCAGCTAGAATTATTGACTCAAATCCCTGCGAATATCATTGATAAAGAACATGAAATTATTGTTGGACAGGGCGTGCGCAAGGATTTTGCCGGAAAGGTAATTTCAAATCAGGCAAGAAATGCGATTCATGGTAATAAGTTAAAAATGTGCTCTCTGGAAAAACTGGTTAGCGACAAAAAAAATGCTTTTTGCCATAAAAGACTGGAACAGAATGTACTTATAGGACCTGCGGAACAAGCTGAGCATAACCACGATCTTTATGCGATGCCGCTGTTAATCGATGAGCGTTGCGAATTGATGGCGGATCATCAGACGGGGCAGCATATTCAGGGAATGCTCCTGGTTGAAGCCAGCCGACAGGCCTTTATCGGTGTCACCGAAGAATTTATTTACCAGCAGGAAAGTGGACGCTATTACGTCATTAATAGCATGGCAATCAATTTCGCCAGTTTCCTGTTCCCTTTACCGGCGCTGGTCCACTTTGAATTTCTTGAAAAAGATATTAACGACCGCCGGGGGCGTTTCAAGGCTCAGGTTCGCGTCACTCAGCACCAAACGCTTTGCGCGACAATGGATGTCTCGTTCACCGTCTATCCTTCCGCCCTGATTACAGAGAAAGAGAAATCTCTGGCTGAGGTTGCCATGCAGGCGACCATTGTTGAGCAGCAAGGGGTGACTCAGGGGGTAACGCATGCCTGAATTACGTAGCCAGAAATACCGTCTGGCTGCGACCACGCAGGGGCCGCTTTACCCCCCTGCGGAGGTCATGGACGGGAAGGGTAATTTTGTCGTGGTTGGCATGGTGCCAGGGGATAACGGACTGCAGTGGCGAAGCGTCATTGTCTCTCCGGACAGCCCGCTTCCGGCATTTGGGGAAGTCGCACCCTATAACATTCTGTGCGATCTCGAAAAGATGCCTCAGGACGCGTTGAAGGACATCATTCTTCATACTCTTCCTTTACCCATTCCGATGAACAACTATCGGATGATTTTCGCACCAGAACAGCGGCCGCAGGCCAATAATGAAATAAGGCCTGGCCTGCCACTTCATGAAGGCTATATCGCGGATTATCGCAGCAGCGATGGAAAGCGAGAGATCGAGCCAGTGACCCTCGCTGCCTGGCTCGAGGCAGAAGGCACCTTTGAGGTCACATTGTCCGAAGATAAGAAACGAGCCCGGTTCACGTTTTCGTTCCGGAGCCTTGTTCCGGATAGCGTTTACACCGTGATGAGTCTCAGGGAAAACGATCTAGCCTCGGAGGATCCGAGCAGGCCAGGTCCGCTGGGAATACCCAACGTATTTATAACCGATAGCGAAGGTAATGCCGAATATTGGGCAGAGTTAACCGATCCTTTCCCGGCGCCGGCGAGGAAAGGAAACAGAATTATTAACGTAGTCGTACTTTATATGAGCTCGCGTCAGAGCTACGGCGGTGCAATTGGCTTTTATGGTCTTGGAGGCGATATCCATGCCCATTTAAAACTCAAAGGCCGTTCCTTCGATGAATTTACAACTATAGAGTGAGAAAAACATGCCATTTGTTCATGTTATGACCTGGCCTGCGAAAGATGAAAATCAAATCATCAGACTCCAGGAAGATATTACATTTGCCGTTCACAAAAACACGGGTGCGCCGCTGGATAAAATTTCCGTGGTGGTTTCAGAAATTGCGCCTTCCCGCTGGGCGGATGCAGGCGTGTCTGGTACGGATAGAGATTTTCCGGTTAAGAGTCGAAGAAAAAACTACGAGGAATAAAGTTTGCGTAAACATGCCGCTTTTTTTGATGTTGATGAAACGCTTATAAATATTAAAAGCATGTTTGATTTCTATGATTTCTGGTGCAGGGAAAATAATCAAAACGATCGTCTTCAACGCTATATGTCTCGTTTTCGCACCGACGTGAAAAACGGCGTGCCAAGGGAAGCCCTGAACAGAGATTATTATCGTCAGTTTAAAGGTGTGTCTTGTCGTTATCTGGAAGAAATGGGTGAGAAGTGGTTCAGGCGTAAGCTGGAAAGCGAGTTTTTTATTGAGAGTGCTGTTTCAGCCCTTAAAAAACATCAGAACCAGAACATGTATACCGTATTTATATCGGGCTCTATGCTTCCGATTCTTTCACCCATTGCAAAATATCTTGGAGTAACGGAAGTACTCTGTGCGCCGGTGATAATAAATGACGAAGGTGAGTTGACGGGTGAAATCGGCCTGCCTCAAACAATTGGAACAGGTAAAAAAGACGCGCTTATCGCCTTTTGCGATGATAAAGAAATTAACCCCGTGGATTGTTATGCCTACGGCGACGATCTTTCGGATATTCCAATGCTGGAAGCCACTGGCCATCCCGTCTGTGTGGGAGAGCATTCCGCGCTTACCAGATATGCAACTGAAAAAAATTGGCACATTATTTAAATCCTTATTGAGGTAAGTAGTATGACTTCAGAACTCACTCCGCAGAATATGACGTTAAGGTCATGGCTTGCTTTATTTATTCTGGCTATTTCAACGTTTACTATTGTTACCACTGAACTGGCGCCAGTCGGATTATTAACGCCAATCGCAGAGGGGCTACAGTCTTCGGAATCTGCGGTGGGCATGACCGTGTCGCTTTATGCCTGGGTGGGGGCGTTGAGTGCGCTGTTTGCCTCCATCTTTTTAGGGAATGTGTCCAGGAAGCGGCTTTTACTTGTGCTTACCGTGGTACTTCTGGTCTCTAACGTTATGGCTGCGACGGTAAACGTCTATAGCATGCTGCTTAGCGCCCGCGTACTGGGAGCGCTCGCTCACGGCGCATTCTGGGCGATGATCGGCGCAACGGCGGTGGCTATGGTCCCTGCCAGATATATAGGGGCGGCGACGTCAATCGTATTTGGTGGTGTTTCCGCAGCAAGCGTTTTTGGCGTACCGGTATCCAACTATATTGGTATTCACTTCGGCTGGCGGCAGGCATTTTGGCTGATGGCCGCGCTGAGCGTAATTGCCTTTGTGGGTATTAGCGTTCTTGTTCCCAGGATTACCAGCAAAAGTGCGCTCGGGCTGGATGCGCTTAAAGGCGTGCTGAAATCGTCAACATTATGGAAAATTTACTCAGCAACCTTGCTGGCTGTGACGGCTCACTTTGCTGCCTTTACGTACATTGAACCCTGGCTACACACGCAGAGTTTACTGTCCACCACCATTATTCCTGCTGTGCTTTTTGTTTACGGCATCGCGGGTCTGGCAGGTAATTTCCTGACCGGCGTGTTGATTGATAAGTATCTCAAGCTGACGGTCTCTTTGTCTGTACTGCTGATCTGTGCAGTGCTGCTGTTCCTGGGCCTGTCTGGTTCCTCGCTCTCTGCTGCGTTGATATTTACCAGTATGGTTGTCTGGGGTGTCGCCGTATCAGGAATATTTGTCGGTTTCCAGACGTGGGTTTTACGTATGGCAGAGGATAAAGCCTTCCCGGCCTCCGCAATCTACGTTTCATTTTTCAATACCGCCATTGGTATCGGTGCGTCAGTCGGTGCCTGGATGGTTTCATCATTTTCAATGCCGCTCCTGTATATCGTCGCCGGTACGGCCATCGGTCTGTCCGTTCTGCTTGTCGCGGTTATTCCGGCAACGTTGACCGCAAAAACAATCCCGTATGGAGAAATCTTATGAGTCAAATTAATGACCGCACGCGCTATGGCAGAGAGATTATGGACCGTCTTGAAGCGGGGCTCGCGGATAAAGTCACCCGCCGCCTGAGCGAGCTGGACCCGGGGCTGCCCGCCCTGATTACCGACTATGCGTTTGGGGATGTGGTGGGTCGTCCGGGAATGGATCTCAAAACGCGCGAAATGTTGACCGTCGCCTCGCTTGTGACGCTGGGTAATGCCATGCCGCAGCTAGAACTGCATATGCGAGGCGCGCTCAATACCGGCGTGACGCCGGAAGAGCTGCTTGAAATTGTGATACAGATGGCGGTATATGCTGGCGTTCCCGCCTGCATGAATGGTCTTACTGCATACCGCGCGGCAATGGCCGCGACGGGCCATACTTTGCCAGGACTGAAGGGAAGTGACGCATGAGCGAGATTGTTATTATTGCAGCCCGCCGCACGGCGACGGGCGCATTTCAGGGCGCGCTTGCGGAGCATTCAGCCTCTGATCTGGGAAGCCGCGTCATTCAGGCGCTCCTGAAAGAATCTGGCGTAGAAGCCAGTGATATCTCTCAGGTCATTATGGGACAGGTTCTTACTGCGGGGTGCGGCCAGAACCCGGCCCGACAGTCGGCACTGAATGCTGGATTGCCCGTAGATACGCAATGTCTGACGGTAAACAAAGTGTGCGGGTCCGGGCTTAAGGCGGTCCATCTTGGCATGCAGGCGCTGCAGACGGGGGAGGCTGAGTTTGTTATCGCCGGTGGTCAGGAGAGTATGTCCAACGCGCCGCATATCGCCACGACGTCGCGTAGCGGAACGCGGCTGGGTGATATTACTCTCAAAGATAGCCTGGTTTCTGACGGGCTCTGGGATGCCTTCAACGATTATCACATGGGTATCACTGCAGAGAATGTTGCGACGGAGTTTGGTATCAGCCGCGAAATGCAGGATGAATATGCCCTTGTCTCTCACCACAATGCGCTTGAAGCGCAGGCGCGTGGCATTTTTGAGCGTGAAATTGTCCCGGTAGAGTGGCAGACGCGAAAAGGTGAAACGATCAGCGTGGAGAGGGATGAAGGACCCCGTGCAACCAGTATCGAAAAATTGACGAAACTGAAGCCTGTCTTCCGAAAAGAGGGTACGGTGACGGCGGGAAATGCTTCATCGTTGAATGACGGTGCCGCGGCGGTCCTGCTTTGTACGCGTGAGACTGCCGAAGCACGTGGTTTGCCGGTTCTGGCATCGCTGGGCGTATTTTCCAATTCCGGTATCCAGCCGGCATTAATGGGTGCAGCCCCGATTCAGGCCATTGCCGACTGTCTTTCCCGCTCGGGATGGAAGCCTGAGGATGTCGATCATCTCGAATCCAACGAAGCGTTTGCCGCCCAGGCGCTGGCCGTGATTCAGCGGGCCGGGATTTCCCCGGATCGTATCAATCCATACGGCGGGGCAATCGCGCTTGGGCATGCGATAGGTGCATCCGGCTGCCGAATTTTGGTGACGCTGGTTCATTCCCTGATCCGTAATGATGCCAGGCGTGGCGTTGCCGCACTGTGCGTTGGCGGCGGGGAAGGCGTCGCGTTGAGCGTTTATCGCTAACGGCGTATCCGTAGATATAAAAAAACCGGGGAAACCCGGTTTTTTTATTTTCAAGATGCCGTATCAGGCATTCACGCCCTTCATACCCTCGGCAGAATAACGATCGCCTTTAATCGCTACCCGGCGATGAAGGTTGTTCAACGATTCGATATCGCTCTTCTCAAGCACAATATCGGCAGCGCGCGCGTTCTCGGCCAGATAGCTGACGTGCTTAGTACCCGGAATGGGAACCAGCCGATCGTATTGTGCTAACAGCCAGGCAAGCGCAATTTGACCTGCGGTACAGCCGTATTTTGTCGCCA
The DNA here is from genome assembly GCF_011683705.1 of Enterobacter sp. 725m/11. Taxonomy (NCBI): domain Bacteria; kingdom Pseudomonadati; phylum Pseudomonadota; class Gammaproteobacteria; order Enterobacterales; family Enterobacteriaceae; genus Enterobacter; species Enterobacter sp. 725m/11. The sequence continues at coordinate 24,324 of NZ_JAAQOK010000036.1, forward strand.
GCGGGGTAATGATATCGAGCAACTGGCGATTATGATCGAGACTGGACTGAACAAATCGTTCGTTATTCTTGCGGAAATCACCTTCTGCAAAATCGTTGTTGTTCAGGTATTTTCCCGTCAGGAAGCCTCTGCCAAGAGGTGAGTAGGGCACCAGGCCGATACCTAGCGCTTTCACGACCGGCAAAATGTTTTCCTCGATGTCTCGTGTCCACAGAGAATATTCTGTTTGCAATGCGGTGACCGGATGCACCGCATGCGCCCGTTGCAGCGTTGAAGCCGACACTTCGCAAAGGCCGATGTGGTTGATCTTGCCCTCTTTAACAAGGGTGCGCAGACAATCCATACTCTCTTCGATCGGGGTTGCGTTACTCACTCTGTGAAGATAAAAGAGGTCGATTCGCTCCACGCCAAGCCGCTTAAGGGATTCGTTACAGCAGCGGATGATATAGTCCGGCGTATTGTTGATGGTGCGGGCGTAGGACTCGTCAGGAGAACGATCGATGCCGCACTTCGTGGCGATTTTGAACTGGTCGCGAGTGTTTTTATCCAGCCCGGCAAGAAAGTGACCGATTAGCCTTTCATTATGGCCACGGCCATATAAATTTGCGGTATCAATAAACGTCACGTTCAGATCGATGAGGTTATGCAATACCTGCAGTGAACCTTTGTCATCAGTCTGGCCATAAAATTCACTCAGACCCATGGCACCGTAGCCGACGGCACTGACGGTAAGATTTTGAGATAAAGTACGTGTTTTCATAGTTTCTCCTTTTCAGACGCTATGATTGTTTCACCTCAATTGTGGTTACTGAATTTTCATTTTCGTTATGCTGAAAAGGTATCAGTCACCGCCGCTCTGCCTTCCGAATTATTAAAAACGACAAAAGTTGTCTAAACGTTAAATTCGTCACACTTTTGATGATAAACTGCGCGACTTTTCCGCACGTTTTTATCTTCAGGTGATGCCATGACAGAACATATCCAGCCCACAACCAGACCGCAGACCAAAGAGGTTTCACGCCCCAACTGGTCGGCGGTTTTCTCCGTGGCGTTTTGCGTCGCCTGCCTGATTACCGTTGAGTTTCTACCGGTGAGCCTGCTGACGCCGATGGCGCAGGATCTGGGCATTTCCGAAGGCGTGGCGGGGCAGTCCGTTACCGTCACCGCCTTTGTGGCGATGTTCGCCAGCCTGTTTATCACGCAGGTGATTGGCGCGATTGATCGCCGCAAAGTGGTCATTCTGTTCAGCGTGCTGCTGACGCTCTCCTGCCTGCTGGTCTCTTTCGCGGAAAGCTTCACCCTGTTGCTGCTCGGTCGCGCCTGTTTGGGGCTGGGATTAGGCGGCTTCTGGGCGATGTCGGCCTCGCTGACCATGCGCCTGGTGCCCGCGCGCACCGTGCCAAAAGCGCTGTCCGTTATCTTCGGCGCGGTCTCTATTGCGCTGGTGATTGCCGCGCCGCTGGGCAGCTTCCTTGGTGGGATTATCGGCTGGCGTAACGTCTTTAACGCGGCGGCAGTGATGGGTGTGCTCTGCATTATCTGGGTGTGGAAGGCGCTGCCGTCCCTGCCGGGCGAAGCGGCGCACCACAAACAGAACATGTTCGCGCTGCTCAAGCGTCCGGGCGTGCTGGCGGGGATGACCGCCATCTTTATGGCCTTTGCCGGGCAGTTTGCCTTTTTCACCTACATCCGTCCGGTGTTTATGACCATGGCGGGCTTTGACGTGGACGGCCTGACGCTGGTGCTGCTGAGCTTCGGTATCGCCAGCTTTATCGGCACGTCGCTGTCGTCCCAGTTCCTGAAGCGCTCCCTGAAGGTGGCGCTGGCGGGTGCGCCGTTGCTGCTGGCGGTGAGTGCCACGGTGCTGATTCTGTGGGGTAGCGACAAATGGGTTGCCTCGGCGATTGCGATTATCTGGGGCTTTGCCTTTGCGCTGGTACCGGTGGGCTGGTCGACGTGGATCACCCGAACGCTTGCCGATCAGGCGGAAAAAGCCGGGTCGATTCAGGTGGCGGTGATCCAGCTGGCGAACACCTGCGGTGCGGCCATTGGCGGCGTGGCGCTCGACCATCTGGGGCTGACGTCACCGCTGGTGATTTCCGGCACGCTGATGCTGCTGACCGCGCTGCTGGTGGCGGGGAAGGTTAAGGCGAAGTAGTGTTTTTCTCCCTCTCCCGTGGGAGAGGGTTGGGGTGAGGGCATCAGGCTACGCCGATGCCTTAACCCTTCTACGCGAATCCATCGAAATCAGCACCACCGACGACACGATCAGCAGCGTCCCTAGCCAGTCCGGCAGCGTAAACGCCACGCCCAGCAACACCACTGACAGCAGCGCACTGCTCAGCGGCTCGGCGCAGCTCAGAATGCTCGCCTTCGGCCCGCCAATCATCTGCGCGCCCTTCAGGTACAGGCTGAACGTCAGCGCCGTGCCGATCACCACCAGGTAGAAAAACGCCAGCAGCAGGCCGCCGTCAATCACGAAAGTGGTGCCGCGCCCGGCGTAGAACGGCGTCAGCATTAACCCGGCAATCAACATGCTCCAGCCGACAATCGGCAGCGTGCCGTAGCGGGCAATCAGCGCTGACGGATAGGTGGTGTAAAACGCGGCGGCAAACGCCGAGGCGATGCCGAAGAACAGCGCGGCAGGGGAGATGGAGAGCGAGGTTGGGTCGCCGTGGGTCACCAGCAGGAAGGTGCCGATCAACGACGTAAAAATCGCTGACAGGACAAACACGCCGGGACGCGTTTTCCGCGCCAGGGCGAACCACGCCACAATGATGGTCGGCGACAGGAACTGGAGCACGGTCGCCGTAGCGGCGTTGGATTTTTCAATCGTCAGCAGGAAGGTGAGCTGCACGGTGAGCGCGCCGACCAGCGAGAAAAACAGCAGACTGAGGGCGTCTTTACGATGCTTGATGATCGAGAAAATCTTGTCGCCGTGAACGAAGGAGAGCGTCAGCAGGATCACGCCGGTAAACAGCAGGCGAACCATGGTCAGGTAAGGCGAAGAAATGTGGCTTTTCTCCATGATGTACTGCGCGCAAACTCCGGAACTGCCCCATAAAACGGCGGCGATCAGGACGTTCAGCATCCCTTTACGTGTGGAACCCATTTTCTCCCCTGCTATGTTGTCGTTAATTGGCCAACAGCATAGCATGGTTGTGTGCGGCCTGATGCCCTCACCCCGGCCCTCTCCCATGGGGAGAGGGGGAAAACCGTAGGCCGGGTAAGCGTAGCGCCACCCGGCATGTTGTTGACCTTAGAACCACGCCTCCCACATCGCGCCGACGTTGAAGTCGTCGAGCGTCTCGTCTTTGGTATTGTTCACGCGCGCGGTGCGTTCATTATCCACTTTGCCGCCGGTGACGTAGAAGCGCAGCATCGGACGGAACTCAGGCCCCATGGCGATAGACATGTTCTGCGACAGGGTCAGCTTCCAGCCCTTGTTGTCGCCGCCGTTATCGTAGTCAACGTGCTGCCAGCCTGCTTCCAGCCAGGTGGAGTGAACGTCGTTCCACCAGTGCATCGGGCGCACGATGGCGTTGTAGTTCTTGCGGTTATCAGTCTTATCGCGGCTGTTGTCGTAGTCGTGGAAGGCGAGGATGTACTCCACCTGCGTGGCCTGGGTGAATTTATACAGCCCTTCGAAGCTGGCGTAGACCGTGGTCAGATCTTCGGTTTTGTTGAACACGCTGTTATCCGCGTTATCGGAGTAGCGGGCGATCACCTTGTTCACGCCGCTGTCGTTGGTGTGGCTCAGCACCACGCCGCCCTGCCAGGCGTTCAGGCGTTCGTCGCTTTCAACCGCTTTCGAATCAAAGCCGTAGTTGGCGTACAGCTCCATGTCGATCGGGCCGAGCTTCATGCCGTGGATTTTGGAGGTCGCGGCGTAGTTGCCCTTGTCGCCCGTGCCGGAACCGCCGGTACAGGTGATGCGCGACGGGTTCGCTTCATCTTCCATCACTTCCGGACTACAGGATTCGACTGCCGCCACGGCAGCCACGTCAAACTGCACGCCGCCGATGTCAAAGTTCTTCACCCCGGCGCCCTGGCCGTCGTGGTTCATCCAGAAGTAATCGTTGATGCCCTGCTGCGGACGCTGGTGGAAGTCACGACCAGCCCAGAAGTAGGCATTTGGGTTGGAGGCCATAATGTTGGTCACCCCCGCGTAGGCTTTTTTCAGGTTAACCTCGTCGCCCCAGTGGTCGATCATCACGTTGATGTCCCAGATGGCGCCGTTGTCCCCTTTGAAGGCCTTGGAGAGCTGGAATTCCCCGCCGTTACCTTCGTTACCCAGACGACCAATCGCGGACGCGCCGTTGTAGGAGCCGTCCACCGCCACGTATTTCTGATCGGCGGCCTGGAAGTGCGCGCCGTAGCGGGCGTAGCCGGTAAATTTAATGCCGAACGGGATCGCCATATCCGGGGATTGCGCCGCGCTTTGCGGCTCGGTTACCACGTCCGCTTTTTTCGCAACCGCCGCATCCATTTTGGCCTGACGCTCGGCCAGAGCTTTATCTACCGCTTTCGCCACAATGGCGTCGATTTGCTCCTGGGTAAATTCTTGTGCGAGTACGGAAATTGGGCAAAGCGCGGCGATAACCGCCATGGTTAATGGAAGTTTTTTAATCGTATTCATGGTTATCTCAATATAGTTTAATTTTATTCAGACAATAACCATCCCGCTCCGATCTGACAGAGTATGTCGCTATCATCAGAACAAGTGGATCTCTATTTAGGGTACAGAGGTATTACATTAACTTTATTTCGCCATAGACTATCTCTGATATAAATGAATTATTTCTTCAGACAATTCACGCGCTAATAAGGAATTCATTAAATGATCCTGCGCGTGCACCATGATTAACGTCATCGGCTGGCGGCCTTCGCCTGCATCCTGCTCGATCAGTTTGGTCTGCATCTTGTGCGCCTGGCGCGCGTAGCCGTCGGCTTCGTGCAGCAGGCTTTTGGCCTCGTCAAAGTTGCCCTGACGCGCCGCGTGCAGCGCTTCAAAGCACAGGCTGCGGGACTGTCCGGCGTTGACGATAATTTCCATTACGGCTTCTTCTAGTGCGATCATCATTATTACTCTTTTTCAAAACTATTATTTAAGGCGGTGGCGGCAAACCACTCTCCGCTTTTCTTAATGGTGCGCTGCTGCGTCTCTAAATCGAGCTGAATAAATCCGTAGCGATTTTTATAGGCATTACACCACGACCAGTTATCAATAAACGTCCACATATGGTAGCCAAGACAATTGCACCCTTCGCTAATCCCTTTATGCAGCCACGTTAAATGCTCAGAAATAAACTCGATGCGGTATTGATCGTTAATCTGGCCATTTTCAATAAAGCGCTGTTCATTTTCGACGCCCATGCCGTTTTCAGAAATAAAGCAGCGAGGGTTGCCGTAATTGTCGCGCAGGTTAACCAGAATATCGTAAATACCCGGCTCGTAGATTTCCCAGCCGCGGTACGGATTCATCTTGCGGCCCGGCATCTCGTAGTTATCAAAGAACCACTCCGGCATAAACGGCGCCTGCGGGTTCACCGCGCTGTCGCGACACTTCACGCGGCGCGGCTGATAGTAGTTCACGCCGAGCAGGTCGATTTTCCCTTCCGCAATCAACGCGCTGTCTTCCGGCTTGCAGGCGGGCAACTGATCGTAGGATTTCAGCAACGCCACCAGGTCGGCCGGATACTCCCCGCGCAGTACCGGGTCAAGGAAGCTGCGGTTAAACATCAGGTCCGCGATGTGCGCCGCCTTCACGTCCGCCGGGTTCTGCGAGCGCGGGTAGGACGGCGTCAGGTTCAGCACGATGCCGATCTCACCCGCGTAATGTCCGGCGCGGTAAGCCTGAACGGCCTTCGCGTGGGCCAGCACGGTGTGATACGCCACGGTGGCGGCCCGGCGGAAATCCACCACGTTGGGATAGTGGAAGTCGTACAGATAACCGCCCTCCACCGGGACGATGGGCTCGTTGAAGGTAAACCAGTGCAGCACGCGGTCGCCGAACAGCTCGAAGCAGATCTGCGCATAGCGGGCGTAAGCGTCCACCACGTCACGGTTTTCCCAGCCGCCGATCTCCTGCATCGCCATCGGCATGTCGAAATGGAACAGGGTGATAAACGGCGTGATGCCCTGTTCATTCAGCTCATCAATGACCTGATTGTAAAAATCGACCGCTTCCGGGTTCACTTCACCGATACCGTCGGGGATCAGGCGTGCCCAGCTAATCGAGGTACGAAAGCTGTTGTGGTTCAGCTGCTTTAACAGCTGAATGTCCGTTTTCCAGTTTTGATAAAACGTGGAGGTGTGCTGCGGCCCCACGCCGTTGTGAAAACGGTTCGGCTCGCGGGCAAACCAGTAATCCCATGTGGTTTCCCCCTCTCTTGCCCCTTCGGTCTGGAGAGCGGAGCTTGCGCTGCCCCACCAGAAGTTATCGGGAAATGCGTATTTCATGTCCTTTCCTCTTTGACTTAATTGCTTGCGGCTTCAGCGGTACCGACGGTTGCCTGGGCCTTCTGCTCTTCGTTTTTCATCAGCGTACGCTCATAGGCGCGCAGGAACGGCAGGTACATCAGCGCGGACATCACCATACAGACCAGGCACATTATCACCGGACTGAGCGCCCAGTTTGCCGCCCATGAGGCACCAATCGGGGCAGGGGTGGTCCACGGGGTTAATGACACCACCTGAGCCAGCCAGCCGAGCTTCGTTGCGCCGTACGCCAGGCAGGCATTGACCAGCGGAACAAACACGAACGGGATAAACAGCATCGGGTTCATGATGATCGGCGCGCCGAACAGAATCGGCTCATTGATGTTAAAGAAGCTCGGCACAATGCCCATTTTGCCGATGGTGCGCAGGTGCGTGGCGCGGCTGCGCAGCAGCAGGAACGCCAGCGGCAGCGTGGAGCCTACGCCGCCAATCAGCAGGTAGTGATCCCAGAAGCCCTGCAGGTAAACGTGCGGCAGTGCCGCGCCTGCGGCGAGCGCCGCCTGGTTTGCGGAGAGGTTCGCCATCCAGAACGGGTTCATGATGCCGGTGACAATCAGCGAGCCGTGAATACCGGCAAACCAGAAGATCTGGCACAGCAGCACGGAGAGCAGTATCGCGGGCAGGGAGTCGGATGCGGATACCAGCGGCTCCAGCAGGTGCATGATCGCCTGCGGGATGATCATTCCGGTCTGCGCTTCAATGAACAGGTTCAGCGGGTGCAGAGTACCGATCACCACCATCACCGGGATCAGGATCTCAAACGAACGCGCCACGCCGGTGGGCACTTCCTTCGGCAGGCGGATGGTCACATTGTTCTGCTTCAGCCACGCATAGACGCGGGTGGCGTAAATCGCGGTGATAAGCGCGGTAAAGATGCCCTGACCGGAGAGATACTGGGTCGAGATTTTACCGTCGGCATACGGCGCGGCGACCAGCAGGAAGGCCATAAAGGCCAGCAGGCCGGACATCACCGGGTCGAGGTTAAACTGACGCCCCAGGCTCGCCCCAATCCCCACCGAAATGAAGAAGGTCATCACGCCCATGCTGAGGTTAAACGGCAGCATCAGCTGCTCGCGGTAGGTCTGGGAGAAATCCAGCCAGCCGCGGGCGAAGCTGTTGGTGGTATCCGCCGAGAACGGCGGGAAAATGAACACCAGCATAAACGAGCCGATGATCATAAACGGTAGCGCGGCGGTAAAGCCGTCGCGGATGGCAATCACATACTTTTGCTGACCCAGCTTTGCGGCCAGCGGGGTAATTGACTGCTCAATCACCGCGACCATGGATTGATATAACGAACTCATGTGAACACCTTTTAGTGTGCCGCTTCGATGAGCGACAGAGCATAGTCCAGTACTTTATCGCCACGTTGCATGCCGTAGTCCATCATGTCGATGGGCTGCACCGGAATGCCTTTCGTAGCCGCCTTGTCTGAGAGTGTCTGTAACATGTATTTCACTTGCGGTCCGAGAAGTACCACCTGGTATTGCGGAAACTGCGTATCAAATTCGGAAACACCGTACGCATCAATCTTCACCGGCAAACCACGTTCTTTCGCGACATCGACCATTTTGCTGACCAGCAGGCTGGTGGACATCCCGGCAGAACAACACAGCATAATCTTGAACATCGACAACCATCCTCTAAATGTAAATAGTTATTGCGAGAATGATTGGACATGATACGGAAACCGGTTTCCATTTATAAAAGGCAGAACTGTGATAACCATCAAGATCCAATACTTATGAGGCTAATTAACCGGATGTGTGTCACATAATTTGGCTGTTTTGACATCATTTTGAGTGGAAACGGAAAATCGGTTTCCATGAAAAACGGAAACGGATATACTCCGTTCTGGCTATAATGTGAGCCGTAGCGGTCATGGAATTTGCAGGCGCGAGGTTAGCCTGCCAGGGGAAAGAGATGTCGACAATCAATGATGTATCACGTCTGGCCGGGGTGTCTAAAGCCACGGTATCGCGAGTGTTGAGTGGGTCACGTGGTGTTAAGGAAGCCAGCCGTCAGGCCGTGCTGAAGGCGGTGGATGAGCTGAACTACCGTCCCAACGTGATTGCCCAGTCGCTGCTGAGCCAGTCGACGGGCTGCATTGGGGTGATTTGCGCGCAGGAAAACATTAACCAGACCACCGGTTATCTTTACGCGCTGGAAAAACAGCTCAGCCAGCATCAAAAACACCTGCTGCTGCGCTTCGCCCATAGCAAAGCGGAAGTGATGAATGCTCTTGAAGAACTCTCCTGCGGCCTGTGTGACGACATTCTGGTGATTGGCGCCCGTTTCCCGCTGGACGTGGATATGGAAAACGTCATCCTGGTGGACTGCATGGAGGCTGATAACGCCAACAGCATTCAGTTCGATCACGCCTTTGCCGCCGAAACCGCCTGTAACTATCTGACCAGCCAGGGGCGTCGCCAGATTGCGCTGATCCACCCGCACGGCAGCGGGTTTGCCGACCAGGTGCTGCTTGGCTATAAGCACGCGCTGGAGAAAAATTTCCTGCCCTTTAATCGCAACCTCGTCTTTATGGACGCGACCTCCTCGTCCGTTGCGCTTCAGGAATTACTCAACAACGCGTCCACGCTGAACTTCAACGCGCTGCTGGTGGCGGACGAGCAGGAAGCCCAGCGGGTGATCCCGCAGCTGCAGGCGTTTAATAAATCCGTACCGGACGACATTATGGTCTTTAGCCTGGCCGGATCGCTGCACCTGCCGGGTGTTCCGGTGATCCCGGCGATTGAATATTCCATGGATGCCATGGCGGCGCGTATCGTAAGCTGGCTGACGGAGAAAACGCAGATGCTCGGGTCCTATGTTCTGCGCGGGGATCTCATCATTCCGGACGTGCGGAAGCGTTAAAACATTTTCCAGGCCGGGTAAGCGCAGCGCCACCCGGCGAGAACTCAATAATCTTCCAGACAATCCACCTGACCAACCGCAGCCCAGTAGGCGTCCAGGTTGTCGCGCTTCACGGCGGTGATGGCGTTTTTGATCAGCAGTTGATTGGCCTCGGACGACAAAATCATCTCCTGCCAGGCCTTATCGCTCTGCTTTTTCTGTGGCGTACAGGTTTTCTTAATATCTTTCAGGACCTGTTGCTTAATCTGCGCCTCTTTCGCCGGATCGTCCTTTTCCTGAGCATGGACAAACGCGGCGAAGAGCAGACAAACCAGCAGGCAGACCAGGTGCGCAGCTTTCATCAACAACCCCCTTTAGACGTCACAGGTTTCCCATGAAATATATCGTTACATTCAGTGTAGCGATTCCAGTCGAAAGTATGATTTTCTCTTTTCTGCGCATGAGAATCGCCCACCGATAAGGTTACTGGATCCCCCCGCCCAGCGACTGCCACAGCGTGATGCGGTTCTCCAGGTCGGTTTGCTGCAGCGCAATCAGCGATTCCTGCGCCGACCACAGCGACCGCTGCGCGGTCAGTACCGTCAGATAATCCCCCGCGCCCGCCTTATAGCTGCGCGTTGCCACATCCAGCGTTTTTTGCTCGGCCGCCATGTATTCTCGCTGGGCATCAAGCTGCTCGCTGAGCGTTTCACGGCGCGCCAGCGCGTCGGCCACGTCTTTAAACGCGCTCTGGATGGCTTTTTCGTAGGTCGCAATTAACCCTTTTTTCTCGGCTTCTGCATAACGCAGCTGCGCCAGATTGTTGCCACCGCTGAACAGCGGCAGGGTGATGGACGGCGCGAATGACCAGACCTTCATCCCGTGGCTGAACATGGAGGAGAGCGAGTCGCTGCCGACGCCCGCGCTGGCGGTCAGTGAAATGGTCGGGAAGAAGTTGGCGCGCGCCGCGCCGATATTGGCGTTGGCGCTCAGCAGGTTATGTTCCGCTTCCTGAATGTCCGGGCGGCGCAGCAGCGCGCTGGAGCTGACGCCCGCCGGGATCAGCGTGATGGCGTTGTTGCTCAGGCTCTCCAGCGTACCGGGCAGCAGGTTCTCCGGCACCGTATCGCCCGCCAGCAGATTGAGGGCATTTTTATCCTGCATCACCAGCGTCCGGTAGCTTGCCACGCTGGCGCGCGCCTGCTGGTAAACCGCCATCGCTTCACTAACGTCCGTAGTCGCCGCGACGCCCACTTCCTGCTGGCGCTTCACAATCTTCAGCGAGTTTGCCGCGCTCTCCATTGTGGATTTCGCCAGCGCCAGGTTGCTGTTATCCGCCGCCAGCGTCACCCAGGCCGTGGTCAGCTCGCTAACCATCGTCAGGCGCGTGTTCTGCGCGGTGAACTCGCTGGCAAGCCAGGTTTCACGCGCGGCGCGGGAGAGGCTCTGGTTGCGACCAAACAGATCCAGCTCGAAGCTGGAGACCGCGCCGTTGGCTTCGTCGCTTGTCGCAAAACCGCTTGCCAGCGTGCGGCTGCGGGTGTGGCTCAGCTCGGCGTCCACCGTCGGAAACAGGGACGAGCGCGTTTCACCGTACTGTGCGCGGGCGGCGTCGATATCCGCGATCGCTTTTTGCACGTCGCGGTTGCTGTTCAGCGCCATCGTCACCACGCTTTTCAGCCTCGCGTCGTTCATCACCTGCTGCCACTGGCTCACCACGGCGGTGGCTTCGCCGTGCGCGCCGGGCAAGGTCGCCGGGACGGGAGCGTCCGGGCGTTGATAGGTAGGGTCTAACGACACACACCCTGCGCTCAGCAGGGCTAACGCTAAAACAGTGACACGAAACATTATGACCTCCGGTTCGCGTGTTTACCGGAGAACAGACGTTTCACCAGTACAAAGAATAAAGGGACGAAGAAGATCGCCAGCAGCGTCGCGGCCAGCGTTCCGCCGATAATGCCGGTACCAATTGCCACGCGGCTGTTGGCACCTGCACCGGTTGCAACGGCCAGCGGCGTCACCCCTGCGATAAACGCCAGCGACGTCATGATGATGGGACGCAGACGCGTCTGGGCGGCACGCAGGGCGGCGCGCGTCAGGGAGTAACCTTCTGCGACTTTGGCTTCGGCAAACTCGACAATCAGGATGGCGTTCTTCGACGACAGGCCGATAGTGGTGAGTAGCGCCACCTGGAAGTAGACGTCACTACTCAGGCCGCGCAGGGAGGCGGCAAGCGCCGCGCCCAGCACCCCAAGCGGGATCACAAGGATGACCGAAATCGGCACCGACCAGCTCTCATACAGCGCCGCCAGGCACAGGAACACCACGAGAATGGAAAGGGCATAGAGGCTCATCGCCTGACCGCTTGCCAGTTTTTCCTGCAAAGACAAACCGCTCCACGCCCAGGTGCTGCCGGACGGCAGGCTGTTTGCCAGCTGCTCCATTTTGCTCATCGCCGTGCCGGAGCTCGCGCCGCTGGCGTTTTCGCCCTGTATCTCATACGCCGCCGAGCCGTTGTAGCGCACCAGGCTTTCCGGGCCATACTCCCAGCGCGTGGTGGCGAAGGCGGAGAACGGGGTCATGGTGCTGTCGCTGCCGCGCACATACCATTTGTTGAGATCGGACGGCACGGCGCGATAGTCGCTGTCGCCCTGGATGTAGACCTTTTTCACGCGGCCGCGATCGATAAAGTCGTTCACGTAGGTCCCGCCCCAGGCGCTGGAGAGGGTGTTGGTGACGTCGCTCAGGGACAGCCCCAGCGACACGGCCTTGTTGTTGTCGATATCCACCTGAAGCTGCGGCATCTGCGGCAGATCGTTGGCGCGCACGGCGTGCAGCGAGCTGTCCTGGTTGGCTTCGCCAATCAGCTGGTTACGCAGTTTCAGCAGCGCATCGCGGTCGGTGCCGCCGCTGGCCATCAGCTCAAAGGTAAAACCGTTGCTCTGGCCCAGGCCGTCCACCGCAGGCGGCGTCATCGCAAAGATGGTCGCATCGCGGATGGTGCTCAGTTCCTGCGTGGCACGCAGGGCGATGGCCTGAGCCGTGTTTGCATCGCCTTTACGCTCTGACCAGTTCTTCAGGGAGACAAACGCCATCCCGGCGTTCTGGCCGCTGCCGCTGAAGCTGAAGCCTTCAATGGTGAAGATCACGTTGGTGTTGGCTTTCTCTTTGGTGAGGAACCACTCGCGCACCTGGCGGCTGACTTCGGCGGTACGTACCGTCGTCGCGCCGGCTGGCAGGGTGTACTGCACCATGATTTCGCCCTGGTCTTCCGTCGGCAGGAAGCTGCCCGGCAGCTTAAGCATGGCGAAGCCCATCGCGCCGCAGAGCAGGGCGTAGATGACCAGCATGCCGCCGGAACGGCGCAGAGCGCGCAGCACCTTGTTCTGATAACCGCGCTCGGTCCTGCTGTAGAAGCGGTTAAACGCGCCGAAGAAGCCCTTTTTGTGCGGCGTCGTGTGGCTCAGAATCGAGCCGCAGAGCGCGGGCGTCAGGGTCAGCGCCACCACCACGGAGAGGAACATCGCCGAAATAATGGTGACCGAGAACTGACGGTAAATCACCCCGGTCGAGCCGCCGAAGAAGGCCATCGGCAGGAATACCGCAGAGAGCACCAGCGCAATGGCGACCAGCGCGCCGGAGATTTCGCCCATCGATTTCTCGGTGGCTTCCCGGGCGGGCAGCCCCTCGTCGCGCATAATACGCTCGACGTTTTCCACCACCACGATGGCGTCATCCACCAAAAGCCCAATCGCCAGCACCATCGCAAACAGCGTCAGGGTATTGATGGAGTAGCCGAACAGCGCCAGCACGCCGAAGGTACCCAGCAGAACGACAGGTACCGCCAACGCGGGGATCAGCGTCGCGCGGATGTTTTGCAGGAACAGGTACATCACCACCACTACGAGGACAATGGCTTCGAACAGGGTCTGAATCACGTCCTCAACGGAGATCTTGATGAACTCGGTGCTGTCCTTCGGGTAGGCCACGTCGTAGCCTTCCGGCATCGACTTTTTGAACTCGGCAATCTTGTCTTTCACCGCCGTCGCAGTGTTGAGCGCGTTCGCACCCGGTGAGAGCATGACTGCCATACCCGCCGCCGGGTGGCCGTTGAGCTTCGCGGTGGCGGTATAATCTTCGCTGCCCATCTCCACGCGGGCGACATCGCTGATGCGCACCACCGCGCCGTTGGACTGGCTCTTCACAATGATGTTTTTAAACTGATCCACCGTCTGCAGGCGCGACTGGGCGCGGACGGTGGCGGTCAGCTGCTGGGCGTTCGACGAGGGTAGCGCGCCGATTTTACCGGCGGAGACCTGCACGTTCTGCGCTTCAATCGCGCTCTGCACGTCGGACGGCATCAGCGAGTAGGACGCCAGCTTCGCCGGATCGAGCCAGATGCGCATCGCGTATTCCGCCCCGAACACCTGCAGGCTCCCGACGCCTTCCACGCGCGCCAGCGGATCCTGCATATTACTCACCAGCCAGTCGGCAATATCCGAGCTGCTGGCGGTGTCGGTTTTATCGTACACGCCCATGATCAGCAGGAAGTTGCTCTGGGATTTTTCGACGGTGATCCCGGACTGCTGCACCTCGGTGGGCAGGCGCGATTCCGCCTGCTGGACTTTGTTCTGCACCTGCACCTGAGCGGTGTCCGGGTCAGTGCCCTGCTCGAAGGTGACGGTAATGCTCACCGATCCGTCCGAGCTGCTGGTGGAGGTGAAGTAGAGCAGGTTATCCAGCCCGGTCAGTTGCTGCTCGATCACCTGCGTCACGCTGTTTTCCAGCGTCTGCGCGGAGGCACCGGTATAGGTGGCGGAGATTTTGATCGACGGCGGCGCAACGTCCGGGTACTGCGCGACCGGCAGCGTGCGGATGGCCAGCATCCCGGCGAGCATGATAAGAATAGCGATAACCCAGGCAAAGACCGGGCGACGCACGAAGAAACGGGAAAACATCAGGCGTTTCCTCCGTTGGCTTTCATCTCTTCGGCCTTCACTTCCTGCCCGGCGGTGACTTTGTCAGTACCTTCCACAATCAGCCTGTCGCCCGCCTTCAGCCCGCTCAGCACCAGCCATTTGTCGCCGTAGGTGTCACCCGTTTCCAGCTGACGCTGCTCGACCTTGTTGCTGGCATTGACCACCAGAGCGGTGGCGGTGCCTTTGGCGTCACGGGTGATGCCCTGCTGCGGCGCGAGGATCGCGTCGCTCATGACGCCTTCATCCACCCTGGCGCGTACAAACATGCCCGGCAGGAGCTGATGCTGCGGGTTCGGGAAGACGGCGCGCAGCGTGACCGAGCCGGTTGATTCATCCACCGCCACTTCGGTTAACGCCAGGCGGCCTTTCTCGCTGTAGGTGCTGCCGTCTTCGAGGATTAACGACACGCTTAGCGTATCGCTATTGGTGGCAAGGGTTTGCTTGCGTAAACGCAGCAGATCGGCGCTGGAACGAGTTAAGTCGACGTACATGCTGTCCAGCCCGCGAATGGTGGCGAGCGCGGTATCCTGCTGGGCGGTGACCAGCGCGCCGGGGGTGACGGAGGAGATGCCGATGCGTCCGGCAATCGGCGCGGTGACGGTGGTCCAGTTGAGGTTAATGCGCGCGCTCTCCTGCGCGGCCTTCTTTGATTCAACGCTGGCCTTGTCCTGCGCGCAGGTGGACTTCGCGTCTTCTGCGTCCTGACGCGACACGCCGTCGTCTTTCACCAGTTGCGCATAGCGCTGGGCTTTCTGGCAGTCGGCCTGCACCAGCGCCTGGGCCTGTTTCAGCGCCGCGGCGGCTTCATCAAACGCCGCGCGGTAGCTGGAAGGGTCAATTTGATACAGCGCCTGTCCGGCCTTCACGGTATCGCCTTCGGTGAACAACCTCTTCTGAATAATGCCGCCCACCTGCGGGCGCACTTCGGCGCTCATGGCGGCGGTGGTGCGGCCCGTGAGTTCGCTGACGACGGAGACCGGCTGGCTCATGAGGGTGACAATCCCCACATCCGGAAGAGGATGCTGGGGAGCAGATGTTTGCGCATTATCGCACCCGGTCAGGAGGAGTAATGCCGCGATGGAGGTTGTTATGGTTTTCATAATCTTTTTCCAGGGTGAACGATGCCTGCCCTGTTAAAGGATCAACAGGGAGGGGGGCTATTTAAAGGCACAGCGATACCGCATCTCCGGCATGGCCGGAAATGTTAAGTTGGGAAATTACTTATTCCCGTTAATTATTCACATGCGATTACTTCGCAGAGAAAAGCATATTTAAAATATTCTGATAGATAGGCTCTAATTGTTCTGACGGTACTTTTAAAGGCGCGAGTCGACGGTAAATCGTGCCTTCGATCATCACCGCGGTAATTTCCACGCAGCAGCGAATATGTTCATCGCTCAGATGGGGAAATTGTTTTTTCAGGTGCGCACAGGCGTTGGTAAACATCCGGGCATCGGCTGCGATCATCATGGCCGCCACCTGCGGGTTACGGGTCGCCTCGGCAGACATTTCGAGCATCAACGCATCGTCGTCTTCGTTGAGCGTCTGACGCCAGGCGAGCGCCTGCGGCATCCCTTCCACCACCGTTTTGTCCTGCATCCCTTCGATGCGTGAGTCGATAATGCGGCGGATCATCTCTTCAATAATCGCATCTTTGTTACTGAAATAACGGTAAATTTGCCCGACACTAAGCTTCGCCTCACTGGCAATTTGCGACATGCTGGCGGCGTGAAATCCGCTGGCGCGAAAGCAGCGACGCGCGGCGGTGATGATTTCGTCCTGACGTTGTTTTTGTCGTTCTTCCAGCTTTGTGCTCATCGTCGTCTACCGTGTAAAAGTGAGAATGATCGTTCTCAGTATACGTTTTGGGTGCGTATTGGAAAGGCTTTTTTTATTTAGTTATTGAGTGAATGTTTCTGTATTAAAAAAATGGAGGAAATTAGGAGTTTTTATGAAGGTTAAGCTGTGAGATATTCAAATTGCGCGGAAAATAAGGAGAGAAATATGCACCTGAGCATTACTTATAATGTAACACTCGCAGAAAAAGAAGAGCTATTTGTGGGGTTAAGAGCCTATAACGGACAGTTTATCGATCTGACAAACTTTAGCGGCGACATTGGCGTTTATGTACGAGACGATAAAGGCGTCATGCTCGGCGGGCTCATTGGAGTGCGTAAAGGCGACTGGCTGAATATCGACTTTCTCTGGGTCAGCGACACCGTGCGGGGTACGGGCGTGGGCAGCCAGCTTATCAAAACGGCGGAAGAGGAAGCCAGACGCAAAGGCTGCAAGCATGCGCTGGTGGATACCGTCAGCTTCCAGGCGCGCCCGTTCTATGAAAAACAGGGGTACCAGCTGCAGATGTCTTTGCAGGATTATCCGTACCCGGGCATGCAGCGACATTACCTGGCGAAAGCCCTTTAAGCTCTGAATCCGTAGGCCGGGTAAGCGCAGCGTCACCCGGCCATACCCGCATATAACTTATCCTTCTTATTGATTCTTTTTCGTTTTTTATTTCACCGCCTCGTTGTCGATATAGTCACTACAACATTCAGCAAAAGGAACTTTCTCGTGAAACGTCGATTGGGTGCTCTGGTTCTCGCTGGCCTGCTGCTGGCAGGGTGCGATCAAAGTGGCAGCGATGCCAAACACATAAAAGTGGGCGTCATCAACGGCGCTGAACAGGACGTGGCGGAAGTCGCCAAAAAGGTGGCAAAAGAAAAATATGGCCTGGACGTGGAGCTGGTCGGATTCAGCGGCTCGCTATTGCCCAACGATGCCACCAACCAGGGAGAGCTGGATGCCAACGTCTTCCAGCATCGCCCGTTCCTTGCAGAAGATAACAAGGCGCATGGCTACAAGCTGGTCGCCGTGGCCAATACTTTTGTTTTCCCGATGGCCGGCTATTCCCGCAAAATCAAATCCGTCTCTGACCTGAAGGACGGGGCGACTATCGCCATTCCAAACGATCCGACCAACCTTGGCCGCGCGCTGCTGCTGCTGCAAAAAGAGAAGCTCATCACCCTGAAGCCGGACACCGGGCTGCTGCCGACGGCGCTGGATATTACCGCCAACCCTAAGCAGCTGAAAATCATGGAACTGGAAGGGGCACAGCTGCCGCGCGTGCTGGACGACCCGAAAGTGGATGTCGCCATCATCAGCACTACCTATATTCAGCAAACCGGGCTATCGCCGGTGCATGACAGCGTCTTTATTGAAGATAAAAACTCGCCGTACGTGAACATCGTGGTGACGCGCGAAGACAACAAAGACGCGGAGAACGTGAAGGCGTTTATCCAGTCGTATCAGTCACCGGAAGTGGCGAAAGCGGCAGAGACGATCTTCAACGGCGGGGCGGTGCCGGGCTGGTAAAGGTGCCGGCAGAAAACGCGGTGATGAAAATGGCCCGATACCATCGGTAATCGCCCTTTAGCCCACAGCACCAATTGTGACGGCTGGCTATCCTCCTTATCACACCAACCGGAGGATAGCCCATGAACATTACCCAAATTCGCAATGCCACCCTGCTGATTACCTACGCCGGAAAACGCCTTTTAATCGACCCGATGCTGGCCCCGAAAGGCGCTTATCCGGGCTTTCCCGGTACGGCGCATGCCGAACGCCGTAACCCGACGGTCGAACTTCCCGTCGACGTCAATACGCTGCTGGACGCTGACGCGGTGATCGTCACCCATACCCATGACGATCACTGGGATCGCACCGCGGCAGAGCTGATCGCCAAAGACAAACCGATCTACGTGCAAAACGATCGTGACGCCGCGCTGCTGCGCAGCCAGGGATTTACCAACCTGACGATCATGACCGACGAGACCACCTTCGGGGAGGTTCGGATTGCGAAAACGTACGGCGGCCAGCACGGGACCGACCGCGCTTACGCCGTGCCAGAACTGGCGGAGCGGTTGGGCGAGGCCTGTGGCGTGGTGCTGCGTCATCCTGATGAGAAGACGCTCTATCTTGCCGGGGATACCATCTGGCGCGAAGAGGTGGCAGCCGATCTGCAAAAACACCAGCCGGATGTGGTGGTACTGAACGCCGGTTATGCCCACGCCATCGGCTTTGGGCCCATTATTATGGGACAGGAAGATGTGCTTAACGTCCATTTCCTGCTGCCGCAGGCTAAAATCGTCGCGAGCCACATGGAGGCGATTAACCACTGCTTGTTGACCCGCAGCGCGCTGCGTGAGTACGTCGAAGCCAACCAGGTGAGCGATGTGGTGAGCATTCCCCAGGATGGCGAAACCGTTATATTCTGAGTGCGTTAACGGGAAAGGAGAGACAGATGTCGCTAATCAACGTCGCGATTGTCGCGGTAGACGGGTTCAGCCCGTTCCACTACTCCGTTCCCTGCATTCTGTTTGGTGATTCGGTCTCCGGCGAAAAGCGCTTTAACGTGACGATCTGCGCCGAAACGCCGGGGTTTCTTACCTCGAAAGACGGGTTTGCCCTCAACGCCACGCAGGATTACACCGCCATCGGGCAGGCCGACATTGTTGTCGTTCCCTACTGGCAGCACGTCCTTGAACGGCCGCCTCAGGCGCTGCTCGACAGCCTGGTGTTGGCGAGAGACAACGGCGCGGAAATTGTCGGCCTGTGTCTGGGATCGTTTGTGCTGGCCTGGGCGGGGATCCTCGACGGTAAACGGGCCGCCACCCACTGGGAGTTTGAACATCATTTCCAGTCGCTCTTTCCGAACGTCCAGCTGGATATCAATGCCCTCTACGTGGATGACGGCAATATCATCACCTCTGCCGGTACCGCGGCTGCGCTGGACTGCTGCCTGTACATCATTCGCCAGCGTTTTGGCAGCGTCGTCGCCAACCAGATTGCCCGTCGAATGATTGTCCCGCCCCACCGCGAGGGCGGGCAGGCGCAGTTCATCGCCCAGCCGGTTCCGAAAGATACCCGTGACGCACGTATTAACTGCCTGATCGACTACCTGCAGCAGCACATCACCGAACCGCATAGTCTGGACTCGCTGGTGCAGCGGGAGTTGCGGGGGCCGCGTCAGGGGAGCTGGCTGCGCATGCGATAGCCAGCCTGCTCTATCCGGATGTGAAAGACCTGTCGAAACTGAGTGAAGATCAAAAGCAGACGATCGTTACGCTGGCTTCCGTATCGGCGGGGATGGCGGGTGGATTGGCGGGAGGGAGTACGGCTTCGGCAGCTGCTGGGGCGCAAGGGGGAAAGAACGCGGCTGAGAATAATGCAACCTCCATTCCGCTCCCCTCCGGCCTTGATAATTACATGAACGCCGTGGGGTCATGGAATCAATATGCTGAAAGCCAGGGCTTATCTGTAGAAGAAAAACAGACCGGTCTGGATAAACTGGCGAAAGGCGACTTACCTGAGGGCGCTAATATCACAAAAGTGATTGTCGAAGGTTACCAGGATGGGGTAATGATCGGAGCTGCCTGGTATTTAGGACCTGCGGCGTCCGTGGGTAAAGTTGTTGGCGGGGGAGTGATTGCGGAAATCGCCAACGGAGGGTACCAGTGGTTTAGTCTGAGTCAGCCTGGCAATGAAAATAAATCATGGGATTATAAAAGCAGCATTAGTGCTGGCGTAGGAGGAATGCTTGCTCCGGGCAGGAATACCTGGCAAAACGTCGGCATAGCTATGGGAGGGGCATTCTTTACTGATGGCCCAGATACGGGATCGCTTATTGGTTCAGCATTAGGTTCATGGGCTGGCGGTAAATTCGGTGAGCTGGCACCTTTCCCTGGGGAAGTTAATGACCTGATTGGTGGTTTGGGAGGGGAGTTAATCGGCGATAAAGTTAAGGATAAAGTTAATGGCAAATAAAAAGACGTTTCATCGGGCTACGTTTTTGGTTTTTCTGCTTAGTACCCTTTATTACGGCGTATGTTTTTTTGCATTTATTTTTATTGTAAACAATGTGCTGATCGAGTTTATAAGCTCTGGAAAGATTGATTTTTCATCAAAATCATTAAGTTATTTGTCTGTGGTGAGCGCTATTGTTGGCGTCGCCGCAGGTGCCAGAGTATGGCTCTTTGCAAAGATAGATGAACGCAAAGCGAGAAGATCATCCTCAATAGATCGCCACTAATTGACAGGCCCATCCGGGTTGTATGGACATTTGATATGCCTGGGAAATATTCTTTCCAGGCATAACTTCGCTACAAACGAGACCTTCCTGACGATTTTTTCTTACAGGCTACCCCAGCCTCTCCACCCTCGTCTCCCCCTCCGCCATCGACAGCTGATACAGCGAAAACGATCTGTGCTTCTCAATCAGCTTCGCCAGCTCCGGCGAGTGGCTGGTGAGCCAGATCTGCGAGTAGCGGCTGGCCTCGGCGATTAAGCTCGCCAGGGCGGGCAGCATCTGTGGGTGCAGGCTGTTTTCCGGTTCGTTTAACGCGATAAACGCCGGCGGGCGCGGACTTAACAGCGCCACCGCCAGGCACAGAAAGCGCAGGGTGCCGTCGGAGAACTCCGCCGGTTCCAGCGGCCTGCTCAGCCCCTCGCGCTGCATCATCATGCGAAAACGTCCACCGCTGTTGTCGCTGTAAAACACGCAGCCGGGGAAGGCCTGGTCGAGGATGCGCATCAGCAGCAGCTCGTCGCCAATCTCCACGATGGTCTGAAACGCCGCAGCCAGGTTGGCGCCGTCGCTGGCCAGCACCGGGGAGCGGAAACCGACCTGCGGGGCGCGCATCGCCGAGCCGATTGATACAGAAAACTCATGATAAAAGCGCCAGTTACGCAGGGACTCGCGCATCTGCGACACTTCCGGGTAAAGATGCGGCTCCCCGAGCTGCCCGAATACCGATTCGTTCTCGTACAGCGTGCCGCTGTGGGTCACTTTCTCGTGATGCACGTTGTTCAGAAATACGGCCTGATTCCTGCGCTTCATCAGCTGTGACGACGGTCGACGGTGCTGGCCGCTCAGCCAGATGGACTCCTCTTTGATCACCGGGTCGAGCTGAAACTGTGAGGGATACGGCAGCTTCTCCACAAACCCGACCTGCAGCTCGTATTCGTAGGTCTCAGTTTCTACCGCCAGATTCATCCGCCGCAGCTGGTCGCTGCGGGTTTTGCCTGCCCAGAACACCTTCAGAATGCCGCCCTCGTTCGCCAGCGCCTGGGAAAACTGCCCTTGAGCGGCGCTGTGCATCAGGTGTATCGCCTTGTAAATATTGGATTTTCCTGTGCCGTTCGGCCCGAAGACGATGTTTAGCTGCTCCAGCTCCAGCGACATCTCGCGGATGGAGCGGTAGTTTTGTATGTGCAGGGTGTTAATCATTTTTGTTCCCACGCAAAATTTCCCTGAAATGCGTGACCAGTGGACGCTGGTTGGCCTTATGCCACGCCGCCCACAGTTGAGTTGAGTAAGGCATCCACGTTAGTTCGCGCAGTATCACCCCTTCCGGTGCGTTATGACGCAGGCTGTGCTGGATGAGCGCCAGTCCAAGCCCGGCGGCCACAAGCCCCAGTGCCGTTAGCGGTTCACCCGCCTCCAGACGAATGGTCGGGTTAAATCCAGCCTTCACGCAGGCGGCAACAAACTCGTCGCGGGAGTGAGCATCATCGTTGTGAATGACGGCAATCCACTCCTGATCCGCCAGTTGCGCGGGCAAAAGGACTTCTTCCTGAGCCAGAGGGTGATGTTGCGGCAATGCCAGCAGCATTTTGTCATCCAGCACCTGAATATATTCCAGGTCTTGCTCGCTTTCCGCAGGTGGCGTGTCGACCAGTGAAAAGTCGAGGCTGCGCTGACGCAACCCTTCGATCTGCGTGGCGGGTGGTTGGCTGTAAAGGGCTATATGAACGTCCGGGCGGGACTGGCGCAGTGTGCGTAAGGCGGTAGAGAGCACACCGGAGTGCATCGCGTTTTCAATATAGCCGATACACAACCCCCCATCCTCACCGCGGCCTAAGCGCTTTCCGAGGGACTCCAGACGGTTCGCGTGGGTCAGCAGGGAGCGGGTCTCAGCGAGGAAAGTTTGCCCGTCGGCGGTTAAACGTATGCGCTGCTGGTTGCGTTCAAAAAGCATCAAACCGAGGCGTTCTTCAAGCTGGGCAATCTGGCGGCTCAGCGGAGACTGAGAGATATGCAAACGCTCGGCGGCACGGCCAACGTGCTCCTCTTCTGCCACCACCACGAAATATTTCAGCTGTCGTAAATCAATCATGTCAGACCTCAAAGGACTCAAGTTAGACGAATTATGTCCTATCAAGTCATAACCTCGCAAGGTATTGTGATCAGCGTCACAGGGCGACAGCGAAATCGCCCGACCTGAACCCAAAAACTGAGGACATCTTATGAGTATCAAAAATCTGTTACCTGCAAACATCGGCCTGGGCGGCGCACCGCTGGGCAACATGTTCCGCAACATTCCTGAGGATGAAGCATTGGCCACCGTACACGACGCCTGGAAACTGGGCGTGCGTTACTTCGACACCGCACCGCTTTATGGCTCTGGCCTTTCCGAACTGCGCATGGGTGAAGCGCTGTCTCAGTATCCTCGCGACGAGTATGTGCTGAGCACCAAAGTAGGCCGCATCATGCTCGACGAGATGGAAGATCCCGCGACCCGTGATTTTGGTGAGAAAGGCGGTCTGTTTGAACACGGTCTGAAAAACAAAATTCTCAATGATTACTCCGCTGATGCCACGCTGCGCTCTATTGAGGATAGCCTGAAACGACTGAAAACTGACCGTCTGGATATCGTCTGGATCCACGATCCAGCGCAGGATTTCTACGGTGACAGCTGGCTGGAACAGTTTAATGTGGCGCGTACCGGTGCGTTCCGTGCCCTGACTCGCCTGCGAGAAGAGGGCGTCATTAAAGCATGGGGTCTGGGCGTAAACCGCGTCGAGCCGTGCGAGCTGACGCTGGCGCTGGATGAGCCTAAGCCCGATGCCTTCCTTCTGGCGGGCCGTTACTCTCTGCTCGACCATAAACGCGCCTTACAGCGTCTGATGCCAGAGGCGCTGGAGCACAATGTCGATATCGTGATCGGCGGTCCCTACAGCTCAGGCGTGCTGGCCGGAGGGGAGCACTTCGAATATCAAAAAGCCTCTCCGGCTATTCATGAGCAGGTGGCACGTATTCAGGCTGTTGCCGCGCAGTTCAACGTGGATGTAAAAGCTGCGGCACTGCAGTTTGCGCTGGCGAATCCGGCCGTCGCCGCCGTGATCCCTGGCTCCAGCCGCCCTGGCCGTATGGCTGAGGATTTGGCTGCGCTAAAAGCCACCATTCCAGCGGCATTCTGGGAAGAGATGCGCCGTCAGGGTCTGGTTGCTGAGAATGCACCGCTGCCCGTTCGTTAATCACCGCGGGGTCGTCAGGCCCCCAATACTTACATGAGAAATATGATGAAACTGGATCTTACCGACAAAATTGCGGTGGTGAGCGGCTCTACGTCCGGCATCGGGCTCGGCATTGCCGACGGGCTGGCACAAGCGGGAGCCACCGTCGTGGTGGTTGGCCGTCAGGAAACCAGCGTGGCCACAGCGATTGCCAGCATTAAAGCAAAAAATCCAGCCGCGCTGCTGCGTGGTGTGGTGGCTGACCTTAGCACCGAACAGGGTGTTGCCGCACTGATCGCCGCCGTGCCTGTCGCCGATGTGCTGGTAAATAACCTTGGCATATTTAACGACAAAGACTTCTTCACCGTGCCGGACGACGAGTGGATGCATTTCTACAACGTCAACGTTCTGTCCGGCGTCCGCCTGGCGCGACACTATGCGACAGCCATGGCAGAGCAGGGATGGGGACGCATTATTTTCGTGTCGTCCGAATCTGGCGTGGCCATTCCCGGTGACATGATCAACTACGGCGTCACCAAAGCCGCTAACCTGGCGGTTTCGCATGGACTGGCAAAACGGCTGGCGGGCACAGGCGTCACCGTGAATGCGATTCTGCCCGGTCCGACATTTACTGATGGCCTGAAAACGATGCTGGCCGAGGCTGCCGAAAAATCAGGCCGTAACGCACGTGAACAGGCCGATGAGTTTGTCCGCAGCGCGCGCCCCAGCTCGATTATTCAGCGCGCCGCGGATGTGGAAGAGGTGGCAAACCTCGCCGTTTATCTGGCATCACCGCTCTCTTCCGCGACCACGGGTGCTGCCCTGCGTGTGGATGGCGGTGTTGTCGACACCCTCGCAATGTAATCCTACATTACTGATATTAAGAGAGAATAATCATGGCTAATACAACAGTATCTATTGAAATTCCGGCATCTGCCGAAACGGTGTGGCAACTGATGGGGGGCTTTGATGCCCTGCCAGACTGGCTACCGTTCATTCCAGAAAGCGTCTCCTCTGAAGGCGGGCGCGTACGTTCGCTGACCACGGCTGATGGTGGCACCGTGATTGAACGTCTGGAAGCGTTTGATAACCGCCAGCGCAGCTACAGCTACTCGATTATGAAAGCGCCCTTCCCGGTGGTGGATTATCTTTCCACCATTACGGTACATGAAACGGCCGACAGCAACGTCTCACGCGTAGAGTGGTACGGTGAATTCACGCCGGTAAATGTTTCTGACGCAGAGGCCCAGGCCCTGTTCAGCGGGATTTACCAGGATGGGCTGGAAGCGTTGAAAAAGAATTTTGTCGCATAATCCTCAGAGCGCCGTTTTACGGCGCTTTTTTTTTGCCGATCGTATGGGTTAAGCGCAAAAAAGAGACGACAGTGAGGATGTCGTCTAAACGGGGTACTGCTTTGGGCCTCTATGGGTCAATGGGGCCTTCGCATTTTTTTCATCACTTGACTGCCAGACGCAGACCCAAATCATCAGGATAGGGATCAAAGTAGTTTTGCGTCATCAGATACCGGTCGGGGTATTCGGCCAGGTAGTGCTTCAGCAGCGTGATCGGCGCGAGGATAGGCAACTGTCCGTTGCGATAATGCAGGATCACATCGCGCAGCTCGCCGCGCTGGCGGGTGTTGAGCTGGTTACGAAAATAGCCCTGAATATGCATCAGCACGTTGGTGTGATTCTTCCGTGAAGCAGGTTTTTTCAGGATGGTCATCAGCTTTTCCCGGTACGCCACGAAGAAGGCGTCCAGGTCTTCCCACTCGTGCAGCGAGGCAACGAACGGGCCGATTTCGCGGTAACCCGCCTGATGGTGCGCCAGCAGCTGAAGCTTGTAGCGGCTGTGGAAGTCCAGCAGCGCGCGGCGCGTCAGGCCATTTTTACGCAGCGTGTTAAGTTCGTGCAGCGCAAACACACGCTCGACAAAGTTTTCCCGCAGCACCGGGTCGTGCAGGCGTCCATCCTCTTCAACGGGCAGCCACGGCAAGGTTTCAAGGAGGGCGGCGGTGAACAGCCCGACCCCCTCCTTGCGGCCCCGGTTGCCGTTTTCATCATACAGCCGCACGCGTTCCATGCCGCAGCTTGGGGATTTTGCACAGACAACAAAGCCAGCGAGATCGCCGATTTTCGGCAAATAATCTGCCGCAAAGTCGGCCATTTTCTGCGTAACGTCTTCGTGAGGCGCGTGGCTGAAGCGCATCTGCGTTTCTCCGTCTGTCGTGACGATCAGACGCAGCGCCGGGCGAGGCGTCGGCAGGCCGATGGCCATCTCCGGGCAGACGGGCCTGAAATTCACCCACTGGGCCAGCTCATCCATGATGAAGCCCATGCGCTTATGTCCGCCGTCAAAGCGAACGGCGGATCCGGTCAAACATCCGCTAATACCGAGCACAGGTTTCGTTGTCATGGTGTTGTCCTCCCGTTCATATAACTAAAAACTTACACAACATGACTAATTTGTCCAAGTATTCGCGGAACTATTTTTTATAATCCTTTAAAATCAATGCCTCTTAACTGCCCTTGTATGTCGAGTAGCCGTACTGGCTAAGCAGAAGCGGGATGTGCAGCTTCTCGTTGGTGCTGGTCACGGTAAACAGCACCGGGATCTCCGGGAAGAAGGTATCCAGCTTTTTGCCGTGGAAATACTCTGCGGTTTTAAAGGTTACTTTGTACACGCCAGGCTGCATGTCCTGATCCTGCGGATAGAGCGATTTGATACGGCCATCGTGGTCGGTTTTGCCGCTGGCAATCGGGGTCCATTTGTCCTGCTGCTGCTTCTCCAGCGTAACGGTAACGTCTGATGGCGGCATTCCGGTTTGCTGGTCAAGAATGTGGACGCTTAGCGTGCCGGCAGGGGCGCTAAAGGCGGCAGGGGCAAAGGCCATCGAGGCCAGGATCAGCAGAGGGGCAGTTTTTTTCATGGTGTTTTCCTGTTGAGTTATTCGTCACAGGAAAACGTTAGCATCTGCGGCGCGGGAAAATATTCAACTTTTCGTGAAGATTCCCGCAGGAGAAAATTATCAGAGGATAATCACTTCAAGCGATACCTGCTGCTGCCACTGCTCCACCTGCTTTTTCCGCCCGGCGGTGAGCTTGCCGCTGGTGACCAGCAGCCATTTCCGCTCCGGGAAAATCTCCGGCGCCAGCGCGTCTGGCGGAACTGGCAGAATGTCGATGCGGTGGCCCTGCCCGGTGTGCGTTAGGGCTTCGAGCCAGATCTCGCACGGGTCGTTCAGGTGCCAGCCGCTGAGCAGAATATTGTCGCCCGGCGCTTTTTTATCGCCTTCGAGGCAAAACGAGGTGTAGGCGATGATGATGCCGTCGAGGATCGCGCGCAGGGTCATGGCGGCGGCGACGTTAGCCGAGACCTGGCTGCGCAGCGGACGCAGTACGTCCGCGACCAGTTCCGGCCTTGGGTACTCGCGCCCGGCATCGTAAATCATCTGGCGCAGGGACTCGACTTTGCCGTCCTGCAGGCGTTGCAGCATGCTCTGCTGCAGCGTTTGCCAGTTGTTGGTCCGCCCTGGCGTCGGGCGTTCCAGTAGCGGTTTGACCTGGCCGATCGGGACGCCTTTTTTTACCCAGTCGAGGATTTTGAGCGCCTGCTGGACGTCCTCATCACTGTACTGGCGGTGGCCGCCTTCCGTGCGCTGTGGCTTGAGTAAACCGTAGCGACGCTGCCACGCCCGCAGGGTGGTGGCGGTGATGCCGCTGAGTCTGGCGAATTCGCCGATGGAGTAAGCCATGTCCGTGTCCAGGGTGGAGGAATACTCTCAATATACTACGAATTTTCCCGAACGGGATGAAGCGCCGAAACGGTGCACTACACTTAACTTCCAACCGTGCAAATGAAAGGAATTCTCATGAAGCTATGGCCTGTTGTGACCGGTGTTGCGATTGCCCTGACGCTGGTCGCCTGTAAATCCCCCACGCCGCCGAAAGGTGTGCAGCCTATTACCAATTTTGAAGCCAGCCGTTATCTCGGCAAATGGTACGAAGTCGCCCGTCTGGAAAACCGCTTTGAACGCGGTCTGGAACAGGTGACGGCGACCTACGGCGAGCGCAGCGACGGCGGCATCAGCGTGCTTAACC
Organism: Enterobacter sp. 725m/11; assembly: GCF_011683705.1. Taxonomy (NCBI): domain Bacteria; kingdom Pseudomonadati; phylum Pseudomonadota; class Gammaproteobacteria; order Enterobacterales; family Enterobacteriaceae; genus Enterobacter; species Enterobacter sp. 725m/11. The sequence continues at coordinate 52,051 of NZ_JAAQOK010000036.1, forward strand.
GGGGTTTTGATCCGGTGAAGAACAAGTGGAGCGAGAGCGAGGGCAAAGCCTACTTTACCGGCGAGCCGACCACCGCCGCGCTGAAGGTATCGTTCTTCGGCCCGTTCTACGGCGGGTATAACGTGATCAGGCTGGACGATAAGTACCAGTACGCGCTGGTGAGCGGCCCGAACCGCGACTATCTGTGGATCCTGTCACGCACGCCGACCATCCCGGATGCGGTAAAGCAGGATTACCTGAACACCGCGCGCAGTCTGGGCTTCCGGGTTGATCAGCTGGTATGGGTGAAGCAGTAAAAATCGTGCTTTCTTCCAGGGGCATTACTGGCTCGCCTGGATAGACTTCCGTTAAAAGCCTAACGGAGAAAGACGACATGAACGGGCGAGCGGAGCTGCCATCCCGGTGGGGAGCGTTACAGCAGCTACAGGATATTCACCTTGCGGCAGGCGTGCCGATGGAAAACGTCACCGTGGTGGTACCGAGGGATGGGGTGATGGTGAAAAGATCGCAAAGAGTGGATTGAAATAGTTCGGTTTTCTAATCATGATCCCCCTATGAAAATAGAAACCGCACTCCCCATACACTTTGAACGTCTGGTCGCGATCTGGGAATCTTCCGTTCGCGGCACCCATCACTTTTTACAGGAAAGCGATATTGCGGCGCTGCGCCCGTTATTGCTTAACGCCTATCTGCCTAACCTCAAGGTCGTGATAGCTCGCGATGACGCAGGCGTTATTCACGGCTTTTTGGGCGTGGATGAAAACCGCATTGAAATGCTTTTTGTGGATGACGCGAGCCGAGGGAAGGGTGTCGGAAAATTGTTGCTAAAACACGCCATCGCCGAGTTTGGCGTAAACGAAGTGGACGTGAATGAGCAGAACCCGCAGGGCGTCGCATTTTATCGACATATGGGGTTTGAGCAGGTCGGACGCTCGGAACTGGACGGGCAGGGGAATCCGTTTCCGTTGTTGCATATGCGGTTGAGTGGACAGGCTTAACTCCCCGTTCCTGTGGAAGAGGGAGTCTGCGAACTAGTTGCTGGTAATTTGCCCGATGATTACACCACGCACTTTTTCGTCATCGAAGGAATAAGAGACGGTATTACTCTGGATGAATCCATCCTGCACTGGCGTCTCATGATAAAAAAGCATCGCTTTCTTTGTGGCGATCTCCTTATGACCGAACAGTTTAACTAAATTCCCGTGAGTAGCATTCAACAACGGAACATTAGCGACTGAGACTCTGACTGGTTCCGTTGTTTTTGCACACTCTTTATGAATCCCATCCCTGGCTATGGCTAGTGCCGTTAACAATCCTGCCCCCATTCCGTTATCCGAGATGAACCAGTAATTCGTGCCATCGTCGTCATGAAGGCAGATCCAGCGCGCGGAACGGTCTTTCTCAACGGGTGAACCGGTGATGTCTGACAGGTGAGTAACCTCCATTTGTACGGTTTTCTTACCGATGGTAATAGTGGGATAGAGGGGCACTTCTGTGGGTTCTTCTGGTGTTGTTACATCATCCTGATAATACCTGGCTGCGAAGCCGGACATTTGGGCTGATGCTGCATTTTGAACAAGGAAAAGGAGTGCAGCCAAAATTAGCAGTACTTTCATTTTAGATACCCTAATACGTAGCACGGTTATTCCATTCGTCAGTGTAGAGAACGTTCCCGTCGCAATGCTTCCATGTAATCTTCTCGTACCTGAGTTGAATCTCTTCTAGATGCGTGCTCGTCAAGCCGGTGGGATGCAGCAGGGGTGATATTGAGGTGATCTTTACGTTCTCCATTATCATATTGAAATACTCACTCTCAATACCATGGTCAAGAATTCGATACATTTTCAAAACTGCTTTTTGGAATGTTCTTCCTTCACACATAGCACGGTACAAAACAGGCGTTGCAGCATCAAATTCCTTATGCAAGGTTAAGGGGGAATGAACTCTCGTGCCTGTCAAGCGACCAGTATTCGCGCTCTCAGGGATCCATACCTGATGGTTAACTGAACGGATTTCAAACGATCCTAATCTCGCTGGCAGTAATGATGGACCAACGATGGGCGAACCATTTTCATCAAACAACCACAGATGTGCGGGAATTGACATAATTTACTCCTGTTAAATAGTAATTATCTCTTTTTACGTAAAAGGATATAGAGGCCTACAATAACTACAATTGACCATATTGCATTCATTGCGATTTTTTCCGGTAACCAGGTTACGGCAAATAATGCAAATATTATGACGAATAGAAGTGGTATTGCGCCTCTCAGGAAGAATATGAATTGGCCTTTTAACCAGTCTTTAATAGCTTTAATCATCCCTTTATCATCCTTGAAATCGCATATGCAATGTCGCTGTCTGAAGCATAAACTTGGTTAAGCATGGGGGATCTCGTTATTATGGGCTCAATCAAGAAAAACATCATTTCAAGTTCTTCCTGATAAAGTAGATTATAATAATAAGCATTATAGCTTTTTAGATGGTTTGCGCTTCTGGATGCCTGCTCAACGATGCCATAAACTTTTAAACCAAGAACAGCATAAGTAGAAAACGATGTAATCTTTTCTTTCATCCAAATGTTAGTATGAACACTACTACAGATTGCAATAGTTGCTGAATATATAAAAGCCTGGCTGGAGAGCATCGATGATGAAATTGATACACCTAAACGCATAAGATTTATTTGTATGTTATGTATTCTTTTTTCACTCTTGTTAATTAATAGGCTTTTAATATAAATATAAAGCATCTTATAGATAATGTCTCTGTGTTTTATTAACTGGACGATACCTGTCAAAAATCTTGAGTCTTCTTTGCGTAATCGTAAACATACATCCTGATAGTTTTCAGTAAAGCACGATAGCTGATAGCTTAATCGCGTTGCCCCATCATCTAACAGTTGCGCTTGCTTTAATACTTCATCTTTTACGCCTGTTAAGGCGTGATCTAACTTTAGTGCCAATACTTTATTCGCATCCATTGATGTTATTAATGAGTCGCTATAATACAT
>NZ_JAAQOK010000037.1:0-48955 GCF_011683705.1 Enterobacter sp. 725m/11
TCCGTCGTCGGCAGCGTCAGATGTGTATAAGAGACAGGATTAATCCCTATAAACTCATTAACAAAAAAAATATATGGTATTTACAAGCTACCGAAAATAGCCGGTTGAAATCCTTTTCATTAAGCCAGATTAGCTGGTTTGATGTTCAAAAAAACTTTTTTACTCCTGATGAAAATGTCCGGGAACTGCTGGAAAAAAGCCTCGACCCGTGGGTGTCCGAAACTACTTTCACCGTGAAAATATTCATTAAGGATAATATTTCACATTACTTCCTGCGCCGCGATCTCCTGCCGGAACAGGAGCTGCTGGAGGAGCGGCGCGGCGGCGTCACGCTGCGCTGCCAGGCGGCACACGAAAACCAGATCCTGCCGCTGCTGTTCTACTGGCTGCCGAATATTCAGATCCTGGAGCCAAGCTGGCTGAAGGAGAAGCTCATCAAGACGCTGGAAAGCTACCTGTCGATGGAGCGCAGCCCGGAAAACCACGTGATCTCAATCACATAATTTCCCCGACCAGCGGCGAGCCTGAACCACTCGCCGCGTCCTTTGACCGCTCACCCATCACTTTCAACCACTCACTCATTTACCGCCCTTTACGCGCGCGCGGATCTGGCACGATCGCTCCAGCATTAATCAATACCTCCTCACAACGAACCCTGACCCTTTTTTCTTTACATAAAAAACCAGGTCTTACTATGGATACTAAAAAACTACTTAAGCACGTGCCCTGGGCCTTACTCGGGATCCTCGGCGCTTTTTGTCTGGCGGTTGTCGCATTACGCCGGGGCGAACACGTCAGCGCCCTGTGGATCGTGGTCGCGTCGGTTTCCGTCTACCTTGTGGCCTATCGCTACTACAGCTTATACATCGCGCAAAAGGTCATGAAGCTCGACCCGACGCGCGCCACCCCGGCGGTCATTAACAATGACGGTCTGAACTACGTGCCAACCAACCGCTACGTGCTGTTTGGTCACCACTTTGCCGCCATTGCAGGCGCTGGCCCGCTGGTCGGCCCGGTGCTGGCCGCCCAGATGGGCTACCTGCCAGGTACGCTCTGGCTGCTGGCGGGCGTGGTGCTGGCGGGTGCGGTGCAGGACTTTATGGTGCTGTTTATCTCCTCGCGCCGTAACGGTTCGTCGCTGGGCGAGATGATCAAAGAAGAGATGGGCCGCGTGCCGGGCACTATCGCCCTCTTCGGCTGCTTCCTGATCATGATCATCATCCTCGCGGTGCTGGCGCTGATCGTGGTGAAAGCGCTGGCCGAAAGTCCGTGGGGCGTCTTCACCGTCTGTTCTACCGTACCGATTGCGCTGTTCATGGGCATCTATATGCGCTTCCTGCGTCCTGGGCGCGTGGGTGAAGTGTCGGTCATTGGTATCGTACTGCTGGTCGCCTCCATTTACTTCGGCGGCGTGATTGCGCACGACCCGTACTGGGGCCCGGCGCTGACCTTTAAAGACACCACCATCACCTTCGCGCTGATCGGTTACGCGTTCGTTTCCGCCCTGCTGCCGGTGTGGCTGATTCTCGCTCCGCGCGACTACCTGGCGACCTTCCTGAAAATCGGCGTGATCGTCGGGCTGGCGATCGGGATTGTCATCATCAACCCTGAGCTGAAAATGCCGGCGGTGACGCAGTACATTGACGGCACCGGTCCGCTGTGGAAAGGCGCCCTGTTCCCGTTCCTGTTTATTACCATCGCCTGCGGCGCCGTGTCTGGCTTCCACGCGCTGATCGCTTCCGGCACCACGCCGAAGCTGATGGCCAACGAAACCGACGCGCGCTTTATCGGTTACGGCGCGATGCTGATGGAGTCCTTCGTGGCGATCATGGCGCTGGTAGCGGCGTCGATTATCGAGCCAGGCCTGTACTTCGCGATGAACACTCCACCGGCGGGTCTGGGCATCACCATGCCAAACCTGCATGAGATGGGCGGGGAAAATACCGCGCTGATCATGGCGCAGCTGAAAGAGGCCAGCGCACACGCGGCGGCGACCGTCAGCTCCTGGGGCTTCGTGATCTCGCCTGAGCAGATCATGCAGACCGCGAAGGACATTGGCGAACCGTCCGTGCTGAACCGCGCAGGTGGCGCGCCGACGCTGGCCGTGGGTATCGCACACGTGTTCCACAAAGTGCTGCCGTGGGCGGACATGGGCTTCTGGTACCACTTCGGTATTCTGTTCGAAGCGCTGTTCATCCTCACCGCGCTGGATGCCGGTACCCGTGCGGGCCGCTTCATGCTGCAGGATCTGCTGGGCAACTTCGTGCCGTTCCTGAAGAAAACCGACTCTCTGGTAGCGGGTGTTCTGGGTACTGCCGGGTGCGTAGGCCTGTGGGGCTACCTGCTGTATCAGGGCGTTGTTGACCCGCTCGGCGGAGTGAAGAGCCTGTGGCCTCTGTTCGGTATCTCTAACCAGATGCTGGCAGCCGTTGCCCTGGTGCTCGGTACCGTCGTCCTCGTGAAGATGAAGCGCACCAAATACATCTGGGTGACCGTGGTTCCTGCGCTGTGGCTGCTGCTCTGCACCACCTGGGCGCTGGGCCTGAAGCTGTTCAGCACCAACCCGCAGCTGGAAGGCTTCTTCTTCATGGCTAACCAGTACAAAGAGAAGATTGCCGCAGGCGGCGCGGATCTGACCGCGCAGCAGATTGCCAACATGAACCATATCGTGGTGAACAACTACACCAACGCGGGTCTGAGCATTCTGTTCCTGGTGGTGGTGTACAGCATTATCTTCTACGGCATCAAAACCTGGATGAAAGTGCGCAACACCGATGGCCGTACGGATAAAGAAACCCCGTACGTGCCGGTGCCGGAAGGCGGCGTGAAGACCTCTTCACACCATTAATTAAGCCTGTCACTGTAGGCCCGGATCGCTGCGCGCCTCCGGGCTTCTTCTATCTGGAACTCCCAATGTTTGGTAACTTAGGCGAAGCAAAAAAATACCTCGGTCAGGCGGCGAAAATGCTGATTGGCATTCCGGACTATGACAACTACGTTGAGCATATGAAGACCAACCATCCGGATAAGCCGTACATGACCTACACCGAATTCTTCCGCGAGCGTCAGGAAGCGCGCTACGGCGGAAGTGGAGAAGGCGGCGTCCGCTGCTGCTAAAGGAGAGACCATGACCCCGATTGCCGTTACCCTGCTGACCGGTTTCCTCGGCGCCGGTAAAACCACCCTGCTGCGCCACATCCTGAATGAACAGCACGGCTTCAAAATCGCCGTCATCGAAAACGAATTTGGCGAAGTCTCCGTTGACGATCAATTAATCGGAGACCGCGCCACGCAAATCAAAACCCTGACCAACGGCTGCATCTGCTGCACCCGCTCTAACGAGCTGGAAGACGCCCTGCTGGACCTGCTCGACAGCCGCGATCGCGGTGACATCGGCTTCGACCGCCTGGTGATCGAGTGCACCGGCATGGCCGACCCCGGCCCGATTATTCAGACCTTTTTCTCGCACGATATTCTTTGCCAGCGCTACCTGCTGGACGGGGTGATTGCCCTGGTAGACGCGGTCCACGCCGACGAGCAGATGAACCAGTTCACCATTGCCCAGTCTCAGGTGGGCTACGCCGACCGCATTCTGCTGACCAAAACCGACGTGGCAGGCGACAGCGAAAAACTCCGCGAGCGCCTGACGCGCATCAACTCGCGCGCGCCGATTTATACGGTGACGCATGGCGATATCGATCTATCCCAGCTGTTTAACACCAACGGCTTTATGCTGGAGGAGAACGTCACCACGAAACCGCGCTTCCACTTTATGGGAGACAAGCAAAACGACGTGGCGTCGATTGTGGTGGAGCTGGACTATCCGGTGGACATCAGCGAGGTCTCCCGGGTAATGGAAAACCTGCTGCTGTCGTTTGCCGACAAGCTGCTGCGCTACAAAGGCATGCTGTGGATCGACGGCGAGCCGAACCGCCTGCTGTTTCAGGGCGTACAGCGCCTGTACAGCGCCGACTGGGACCGCCCGTGGGGCGATGAAGCGCCGCACAGCGTGATGGTGTTTATTGGTATCCAGCTGCCGGAGGAGGAGATTCGGGCAGCGTTTGCAGGTCTGAAGAAATAACCGCCTTGCTTCCCCTCTCCCCTGTGGGGAGAGGGGAAGGATGAGAGGTAAAATTATTTCAACGCCTCCGGCAGCGTCACAATCCACAGCTCGCTCTCTGACTCCGGCTTCTTCAGCGGCTTCACGCTGAGCGTGGTTTCCACCGGTTTATCGTCCAGCGTCAGCTTGCCTTCCTCGTTCACCCGATAGTCTTTGAGCTTTTTGCCCTCGACCGGATGCTGCATCGCCACCTTCACGCCAAAGTCGTTATCGTTCGCCACCGCAAGCCGTTTGCCGTCGATCAGCGCCAGCCCTTCGGCCTTCTCCTGTTTCCAGCCCAGCGCGCGCAGATCGACGACCTGCGTTTTTGCAGCAAGGGTAATGCCGCGCTGTGCCAGTGTTTTCTCATCATCAAACTCCGGGTACTCGCCCGGCTTGTCGAAAGCGGTCAGGTCGCTCGCCTTGCTGAGATCCACCTTGTAGATAAGGTTACGCATCGCGTCATTTTTATCCTCACCCTGTTCAATCAGCAGGATGTGCTGGTCGTCCAGCGCCACGATGTCGCCGATTTTAGCGTCGCTGTTTTTGCTGTAGGCCGCGCTGTCGATGGGGTAGCCGTACATCGCCGTTTTCCCGGTCGCCGGGTCGAAGCTGACCAGACGCGTAAACAGCGCCTGCTTTTTGCTCTTACCGTCGATATCCAGCGTGCTTTGCACGGCGGCGATAATCCGCCCGTCCGGCATCCGGGTCAGGCCTTCAAAGCCCCGGTTCGGCTGGCGCCATTTAATAACGTTTGGCAGACCGCCCGCGATGGATTTTTCCCCTTCCGCCGCCTGCGGCCCGTGGATCGCCAGAATTTTCCCTTTGCTGTCAACGTTCATCAGGAACGGGCCATACTCGTCGCACAGCCAGAAGCCGCCCTTGCCGTCCGGGGTGATGCCTTCCGTGTCCAGCCCGCGGTTGTCACCCTTCAGAATTTTGAGGGTATCGCTGAACGCCACCTCATTGGTGGCTCCAATCACGCCGCTTTGCAGCGGCAGGCCGTTAATCTCGCCTTTATCATCATGCAGCGGGCGGGCATCCGTTGCCTCCGCTTTGCCGTTCTGAACGCGGATGGTCATCAGCAGCGGCGCGAAATCCGGCGTGACAAAAATTTTGGCTTCGTTTTTACCCATTTTGGGCGCATCGGCGTTAGGACCGCGATCGGTTACGGTCGCGAAGGTCAGAGCATCGCCCTGCTTGCCCGTAAACAGCAGGCCGGAGCCAATCCCTACCGGGAGTCCATTCGGAAACGCACCGGCAAACGCGCCGCTGTATTTCACGTGTGAGCCGTCAGGGAAGCTGACAACATAGTGCTCAGCCGTGGGCTGCGCCGCCAGGCCAGAGAAAGAGAGCGTACAGCCGATAAGCACAGGAATGATTTTTCTTTTCATATTGTTAGCATCCGGAAAGTGAAGCCCACAACGTAATGAACAAACGTGTCAGAAAAATGACATGGAAAGGAAACGTGGCCGGACATCTGAACGAATAATGACCATAAAAATGTAAAAATTTGTTTTTTTATGTGATTTTAGAAATGGAATTGGAAATTATTAGAAGCGCAATTAATGCATCTCAAATCACTATCCCTGCCTCGTTCAGATTTCGTTTAGTCAAAAAATTAAACTGTTCCTCAACACCTGAAATTTGCGCGTTGACACACCGACAACCCAACTTAAGCGTTACAAATAAAGATAAAAGAATTAACAATTACAGCATGAAAAGTCGATTTACATCACATTTGCAGTCATAAACATCGCTTGTTAAGGTGCCCCCAGATTAATTTGATGATGAGGCACGAAACATGAAAAAACTGAACATTCTTCTTCTTTCTGCACTGACCGCCATTTCGGGTTCCGCACTGGCAATGGGCGGCAGCATTGAGCAGGGTAAAAACTTTACCAACCTCAACCTGGAAATGGGCAAATCCTCATCCGGTGTTTATCTCGAAAGTAACTGGCTGAAAAACACCGATGACGGTACCCAGACCGGTGGCGTGGGCGCAGGCTATAACCTGGAAGTGGGCCCGGTGATGCTGAATGCGGGCGCAAAAGCCATCTACATCGGCCCGAAAAAAGGCGATAACGGCGTGGCCTTCCCGATTGGCGGCGGCGTAAATGTTGCGCTGACCGACAACATCCACGTCTATGGCGAAGGTTATGCGGCACCAGAAGGCCTGAACAACAGCGTGAAAAACTACGTTGAAGCTAACGGCGGCGTAAGCTGGACCCCAATCAAACCGGTTACGCTGAAAGTGGGCTACCGCCACGTGAGCGTTGACGGTAAAGATGGTCGTCCAAACCACACCCTGATTGATGGCGCATATGTCGGCGGTGGAGTTAGCTTCTGATGAAACACCGCATTACCGCGCTTTGCGTTCTGAGCCTCACGCTGATGCTCACTGGCTGCGTCCAGTACAAATGGGTAAAACCGGGCGTGAGCGACGCTGAGATGAATAAAAAGCTCACGGAATGCGAAGCGCAGGCCCTGATCGATCTGCCTCCGGATAACGTAGTGACCGGTTCGAGCTCGGAAAAAACGGACAAAAAGAACAAGAAAAAGGATATTTCCACGAGCTACACGGTTGAAGACGCGAATGAATATCGCCGGGATACGTTAGTCGACAGCTGCATGTTCAAAAGCGGCTGGGACAAGATCGAAGTACAATAATCAACTGAAAAAACCTGCCAACCGGCAGGTTTTTTTATTACCTCTTACTTACGCACCACCACCAGCTTCTGGTTCACAAACTCTTTGATCCCCAGATCCGACAGCTCGCGTCCGTAGCCGGAACGCTTCACGCCGCCGAACGGCAGCTCTGCTGCGGTATCGGTGAGCCAGTTGATGTACACCATCCCGGTCTCGATCCGCGACGCCATTTTCTTCGCGCGCTCAATGTCCTGGCTGAACACCGCCCCACCCAGGCCGTAGTGGGAGTCGTTCGCCAGCGCGACCGCCTCGTCGTCGTTTTTCACCACGTACATCTGCGCAACCGGGCCGAAGAACTCTTCGAAGTACGCCGGGTTCTCACGCGATATATTCGTCAGGATCGTCGGTTCGAAGAAGCTCCCGTCGCGCTGCACCGGCTTGCCGCCAAAGTGCAGCGTGGCACCGTTTTTCACAGCCTCGTTAACCTGTTTGGTCAGCGTTTCCAGCGCATCTTTGGAAGAGAGCGGCCCCAGCGTGGTGCTCTCGTCCAGCGGATCGCCAATATTCACCTGCTTAAACGCCTCGGTAAATTTGCTGAGGAACGCGTCGGCAATTTTCTCGTGCAGGATAAAGCGCTTCGCCGCGGTACAGACCTGCCCGGCGTTGTTGAGCCGCGCATTCACGCCAATCTTAACCGCTTTATCCAGGTCCGCGTCGTCCAGCACCACGAAGACGTCGTTACCGCCCAGTTCGAGGGTCGATTTCTTAATGTGCTTCGCCGCCTGCGCGGCCACCACGCTGCCCGCCTTTTCGGAGCCGGTTAGCGCTGCGCCCTGCACGCGATCGTCTGCGATGATATTCGCCACCTGTTCGGACGAGATAAACAGGTTCGTCCACGCCCCTTCCGGCGCACCCGCCTCGCGCACCAGATGTGCAAAGGTCTCGGCGCAGTGCGGCACGATGCTGGCATGCTTGGCGATAACGGGGTTACCCGCCGCCAGGTTTGGTGCCAGGACGCGCATCAGCTGGTAGTACGGGAAGTTCCACGGCTCGACGGCCATCAGCACGCCGATGGGGTGATGCTCCACCCACGCTTCCCCAAGTTCAGAGTCGTACTTCACCGGGGCGAGGAACTGCTTCGCGTTGTCGGCGTAGTAGCGGGCGATCTGCGCGCAAAGCTTCACCTCGCCGCGGCTCTGTTCGATGAGCTTACCCATCTCCTGGCTGGCAATTTTGGCCAGATCCTCCACGCGCTCGTCGATCAGGTCGGCAAGCTTATGCAGCACCGGCAGGCGCTGGCTGATGTCACCTTTCGCCCATTCCGAATGGTAAAGCGCATCGGCCGCCTTCAGCGCCGCTTCGATATCCGCGTCGGTATGTGAGGGGTATTCTTTGATGAGCTGGTTAGTGGCAGGATTTACTGTCTGATAAGCCATATCGAATCTCCATGTTTTACCGCTTAGGGTATTAAGGGTAGTCAACATGACTGGCTGTGGACGTAAAGTTGGGTATATCCGGAAGGTTCTGAGTTAAGCAGTGCCGGACGGTTCGCTGACGTGGTATAAAAAACGTCCAGAAGGAGTTACCATGACCGATACCCGACACGTTCGCCAGACTTTTCACCGCGCCTCAGGCATTGAGCTGCGCAGCACCTGGCAAAGCACGCGGGCGTACAAACGCCACTGTCACCCTCAACTCTCCATCGGGGCGATTGTTGAGGGCCAGACCTGCTGCGTGTGCCATGACCAAGAGTACATTCTTCATCCCGGGGACCTCATTGCGATCCCGGCTTATGTGCCGCACAGCTGCAACCCCGTCGACGGGCAGCCGCGCAGCTACCATATGCTCTATATCGACACCGATCTTCCTCTGGCGATACAGGTGATTCGTAACCCTGCCCTGTTTGCCCATTACCTGGACGTCGTTAAGACAATGTCTCCAGCGTCCGTTGAGGCGCTGCTTTCTGCCCTTCCCCGCTGCGTGGATAACGCAGACGCGCTTCGCCCAACCAGCCAGCAGGTTCAGGAGGCGTTTCTTTCCAATCTCACCAGCCCGCCCTCTCTCGACGAACTTGCCCAACGCTTCTCGCTGCGCAAGGAGACGCTGATCCGCACCTTCCGGCAGGACACCGGCCTGACGCCGGGCAGCTTCCTCAACATCTCCCGCGTGGAGTTCGCCAAAGCGCGGCTACGTGCCGGGGACGACATCGCCGACGTCGGCTACCAGAGCGGCTTTGCCGACCAGAGCCATTTTCATAAGACCTTCGTCAGCTATACCGCCGCCACGCCGCGCCAGTACGCCACGGGCCGATCAATATCAGACAATAAATAGGTTCTGCAGCGCCGTAGCCTGTCCTCAGATGGTTAACTGAGGTCGCTATGGAACTGTTCTTCCCTTCCGCTTTTCTCGCTCTGGTGCTGGCGCATTTTGTTGCGCTGTTGAGCCCGGGTCCGGATTTTTTCCTGCTTGTGGGCTACGCGGCGCGCTACCGACTGCGCGGCAGCGCCGGGCTGTGCGTCGGCATCGCCGCGGGTAACGCGCTCTATATTGTTCTGGTGATTATCGGCTGGAGCGCGCTGCGCCAGTTTACGTGGCTGTTTACGCTTATCGAGGTATGCGGGGCGCTGTACCTGCTGTGGATCGGCTCGCATCTGGTGCGCAGCCAACCGCAGGCACTGGCGCTGAATGAACCCCGTCAGCGCTGCCCCTCGCTGCGCAAGCAGATCCTGCTGGGGCTCGGCTCGGCGCTGCTTAATCCGAAGAACGCGTTGTTCTATCTGGCGCTGATGACGGCGTTACTCGGGCCGGACGTCACGCTGCTTCAGCAGTCGACCTGCGGTCTCTGGATGGTGATGGTGGTGCTGGTCTGGGATCTGGCGCTGGTGTCGATGATGGGGCTATCGGCGGTGCAACAGAAGCTCAGCCGTTCGCTGTGGTGGATTGAGCGCACGGCGGGCGTGGTGCTGATGGGGTTTGGCGGGTGGGTGCTGTGGCGATTTTTGCACTTTTCCCCCGCTTCCCTCTATCCTTAACCCATGGAAAAAATCGCTGAACTCAAACGCGCCAAGCTGCTGGCGCTGTCGCTGCTGCTGATTGCCGCCGCGGCCTTTGTCACCACCCTCTTCCTGCCGCAGACCTTCTGGGTGCGCGGCGTCAAAGCCATTGCCGAGGCGGCGATGGTCGGCGCGCTGGCGGACTGGTTTGCCGTCGTCGCGCTGTTCCGCCGGGTTCCCATTCCGTTTATTTCGCGCCATACGGCGATTATCCCGCGCAATAAGGACCGAATCGGCGACAATCTTGGCCAGTTCGTGCAGGAGAAGTTTCTTGATACTCAGTCGCTTGTGGCGCTGATCCGCCGCTATGAGCCAGCGCAGATGATTGGCGCCTGGTTCAGCAAGCCCGACAACGCCCAGCGCGTCGGGCTGCATCTGATGCAGGTGATGAGCGGTTTTCTCGAGCTGACCGATGACGGACGTATTCAGCGCCTGCTTAAACGGGCGGTGCATAAGGCCATCGACAAGGTGGATTTCACCGAAACCAGCGCCGTCATGCTGGAGAGCATGACCAAAAACAACCGCCATCAGGTACTGCTGGACGCCATCATCAACCGCCTGATTACCCTGATTCAGCGGGAAAGCACGCGGGAGTTTATTGCCGATCAGATTGTCCACTGGCTGAAAACCGAACACCCGCGCAAGGCGATGGTGCTGCCTACCGAATGGCTGGGCGATCAAAGCGCGGAGATGGTGTCGAACGCGGTGAACACGCTGCTGGACGATATCAGCCACGACCGCACGCACCAGATCCGCCAGGCGTTCGACCGCGCCACGCTGAAGCTTATCGACAACCTGAAAAACGATCCGGAAATGGCGGCGAAAGCCGACAACATCAAGCACTATCTGAAAAACGATGAGGCGTTTAACCGCTATCTGGGCGAGATGTGGGCTGACCTGCGCCAGTGGCTGAAGGCGGATATGCAAAGCGATGACTCGCGCGTGAAGCAACGCATCGCCAACGCCGGGCTGTGGTTTGGCGAAACGCTAACAAACGACGCCAGCCTGCGCGCGTCGCTGAACGAGCATCTGGAGCAGGCCGCGCACCGCGTCGCGCCAGATTTCGCCGCGTTCCTGACCCGCCACATCAGCGACACGGTCAAAAGCTGGGACGCCAAAGACATGTCCCGCCAGATTGAGCTGAACATCGGCAAAGACCTGCAGTTCATCCGCGTCAACGGCACGCTGGTGGGCGGGACGATAGGCCTAATCCTGTTCTTACTCTCGCAAGTCCCAACGCTTATCCATTCAGCGTCCTGAGGATCAGCGCCTTCATGCTGGTAATAGCTGCATTGGGGGAGGCGCTCCCCTGATGCAGGGCGATACCCAGCTCTCCTGCATCTGGCAGCAGGTGGCTGTCGATCCGTAACGTCTCGGGCAGACCAATACGCGTGCGGAGCGTAATACCCAGCCCCGCGCTAACTCCCGCCCACAGCCCGCTCAGGCTATAGCTGGTATAAGCGATACGCCAGGGAATACCTGCGGCATCCAGTGCCGCGATGGCCCGGCTTCGCAGGAGGCAGGGCGCGTCAAACATCACCAGCGGCAGCGGCTCACCTCGTTGCAGAAGGACCTCAATGTCCTCGCGGGACCGGCAAATCCATGCCAGCGGTTCGCTTCGCACGTAGTCGCCTTCTCGACCTTCCTGCCAGACCAGCGCCAGATCGAGTTCATTCGCCGCCACGCCGCGCAGCAGCGGCGGGTTGCGATCGACACGTGCCGTCATGCGAAGCTCAGGGTGTTGTCTGTGAAAATCGCCGAGGACCTTCGGCATCACGGACTCGCCAAAGTCCTCCTGCATACCCAGCCGTACCTCGCCCTGAAGCAACTCACCTCTGATAGCCCGGAGCGCTTCATCATTTAATACCAGCATGCGTCGGGCGTAGCTCAGCAAAATTTCACCCTCTCGGGTCAGTGCCAGTGTACGCCCCTGCTTAACGGTCAGAGCCACGCCACACTGCTGCTCCAGCTTTTTTAACTGGGCACTGACCGCAGAGGTGGACCGACACAGCCTGTCCGCCGCCTCGGCAAAACTGGCGGACTGAATCCCCTCCACAAAGCTGCGCAGCGCGTCCAGGTCTAATGCTGAAAAGCGTTTATCCATATCATCCTCATTTTCAGGACATTCAGTCCTGAACATTGCGATTTTATTTATGGTGGCAGCCTGCGAGAGTGATTTCCAGACGACAGGAGGAATAAAAATGAGCACAACACTGAATCGCGACACGCTTGCGCAGGTTTCCCCTAAGCTGGCTGAACTGAGCCAGCAGGTACTTTTTGGCGATATCTGGCAGCGTCCGCAGCTAGCCCCGCGGGATCGCAGTCTGATCACGCTTGCCGCGCTGGCAGCCCTGGGGCGCACCGCGCAGCTTCCCTGGCATATCGGCTTCGCCCGGCAAAACGGCGTGACGGACGACGAAATAGCCGAAGCGTTTACCCATCTGGCGTTTTACGCAGGCTGGCCGGCCGCCGTCAGCGCGCTGAGCAGCCTTGCAGAGGAGAAACAATAATGCCGTTTGTTCGTATCATGACGGGTGACCGCTATAGCGAGATGCAGCAAAAGCAGATCTCGGACATTCTGCACCAGGCGCTGACGGAAACCTTCGCCGTTCCCGCACAGGACAGGTTCCATTTTTTTGAATGCTTCGCGGCCGGGGATCGATACATTGATCGGCACTATCTCAGCACGGGCAGAACGGAGGGGGCGATACTGTTTAATATCGTTGCTGGTAAGCCGAGGAGCAATGAACAGAAATCTGCCCTCTACCGCCAGCTGGCTGCGCAACTGAATGAGAAGATGGGCATTGAAGGTGGAGACGTGATGGTCGTTATCCAGTTTACGGCCGCTGAGGACTGGAGCTTCAGCGGCGGCAAACGCTATCAGCCCTGAATGACGTAGCGCGTGGCGGCGAAACGGTTCAGGATCAAATGCACCAGAAAGACCATCGTCAGCGTCGCCACCAGCGAAAAGGTCACGGAGGTGATGCGATAGAGATCGCTGAACACCAGGTCGCTGTCCGGGTGCATGTTCTGCCCGAACATAATGCCGATGGTCGTGATGCTGGAAAACCCCACGCCCGCGCCCACTTTCTCCATCACGTGCAGCCGCGCGCCAAACGCCAGGCCGAGGCCAATCAGCGGCATCATCAGCAGCATATGGCTGCTGTGATCGTAGAGGATAAGCTGCACCACCAGAATGTAGAGGCAGCCCAGCACTACCCCGACCACGCGCCAGATGGAGCTCATCACCGCGCCGCGATAGTGCATAGGGAACAGGATCAGAATTCCTGCCATCAGCGCCGAGAGCGAATCGCTTAAGTCGCTAATCTGAAACACCACGAAAATCATCGTCGCGACGCTGCCGGAGAGCAGCGACTCGTGGCGCACGCGGGCGTCGTCTTTCTCAATCAGCGGCGGCGGCTTGCGGGGCTCCACGTCCGGCAGCAGGTAGTTCATCAGCGCGCTCAGGCACACCGCCATCACGCTGGCTTCGATGTTGGAAAACAGCAGCGTGTGCCAGTTGGTGGTGGGGTAGCTCATAAAGTTGAGCATTACGCTCTGGCACACAACGCCCATCGAGCCGAACAAGAACAGCGGCCCTTTGCTCATAAAACGAAAACGCATCACGTAAAGGGCAAATACCACCAGCGTCATGATGACCGGCCATTGGGAAAGATAGCCGATGATAATCACCATTTCGACGCAGTTCAGCGATGCGCTGAAGATAAACTGCTTCGCCACGTGGCGGTTAAACACCGGCACCAGCGACAGCAGCATGATCGGATAGACCACGAAAAACACGCCGTAGCTGGTGTTGTAGAAGCTCGATATGCTCAGGGCAATCATCCCGGCAAAAACGATGCGCAGGGTCTGGCGAAAGTCGTTTGCCGTGTAGACGATGTTGCCGTGCGGGGTAAAGACCCGCGCCAGCGTATTAATAGACATAGTGAAGCAGGCTCACCAGGTGGATCTGCATTCCGGAGAAGAAGCGCGCAAACGGCCCTTCGCTGTTGTAGAGCTGCACGGTCGCCCGCGCGCCGGTTGGCAGCGGCTTCGGCAGCGGCTCATCCAGCGTGACGTGAATGCGCATGCGTTGGGCGTCTCGTACCCAGCGGTTAGAGGTCTCCGGCTGGGAGAGCTGGCCGTTAACCGCCTCCTGGCCTGCGAGGATCCCCGCGTCGCTGCTGGCCACGTGGGCGCGGAACACCTGCCCCGGGAAGGCGTCAAACACCACGGCGGCATCGGTGCCCTGACGGGTATGGCGCAGGCTCTTCTCGCGGAAATCGGCCACGATATCGGTCTGGTTGTTTACCAGCGCCAGCGCGGCGGAGCCGGATGAGGCGTAAAAACCGGGGCTTAACTGCAGGTTACTGACCGTGCCGTCCGCCTGGACGTAGACCTTTGTCCAGCCGAGGTTCAGCTCTGCTTCATCCAGCGCGTTGCGGTATTTTTGCAGCGTCACGTTGCGGTGTTCTTCGCGCTCGCCGCGCTGGATGCGCAGGTTCCGGATGTTGGCCTGAATCGTGCTGACGGACTGCTCGCTGCTCTGCCAGGCGGTGCGGACCTTATCCAGATCCGCCTGCGAGACGTTCTGTAACGTGCTCAGCTTCTGATAGCGTTCGAAGGTCACCTTGTCGTTACGCGCGGTCAGCACCGCGGTTTTCAGGCTGGCCTGCGCGGCGGCGATCTGCGCGTCCAGCTGTTCGTTAGAGAGACGCGCCTGCTCCAGCGCGATTTGCGCCGCTTCCACTTTATTGCGAAACGGCGTGTCGTCGAGCTCAAACAGCAGATCGCCTTTCTTCACCTGGCTGTTGTTGTGGACATGTACCGCCGCCACGTAGCCGGAGACGCGCGGAGAAACCGGCGTCACCACGCGCATGACGGTGGAGTCTGGCGTCAGCGGGATCCAGATATCCGCGACGACAAAATAGATAAACATCAGCAGGAAAGAGGCAATACTCACCCTTACCCAGCGGGCAAATTTTTGTTCAGGGGTCATTATTTTTCGGTCTTGTTGTCTTCTTCGCGGATTGTCCGCAAATTGCAGGCGATTTGATTTAACGTGGCGCTGAAAATCTCGATATGCTCCGGCGCGATGTGTTGCGACACGCGCGCCTGATAGGTCTCAATCACCTGAGTGAGCCTTTTTAAAATGGCTTTTCCCTCAGGCGTCAGCGTCAGAAGCCGGATGCGCTTGTCATAAGGCGATGTGGTGCGCAGCAGGTAACCCTGTTTTTCCAGCTGTGTCAGGGTGCGCATCAGCGGCGGCAGTTCAATACCCTGCACCTCCGCCAGCTCACTCATTGAGACGTTATCCCCGAGCTGATGAAGCTGCATCATCACCGTCCAGCTCGACTGGGTTAAGCCGGTATCGAGAATGGCATCATCGATCACCGCTCGCCACTGGCGCACGATCATCGCCATCCGCATGCCCATCGGCCTGCGGCTAAACAGCGCTTCTTCACTCATGGGGAAACCTCTCGTCACACGCGGTCAAGATAATAGTTATCAGGGTAAGTATCAAGAAACGCGAGACGAAAGAGCAGGAATTGCGAAAACGATGTCTCCCTCTCCTTGTGGGAAAGGGTCGGGGTGAGGGCACCAGCCCGCAGTGGAGTTTAGCGGCTAAAATGCCTCCTGACGGCACTTTTTCCCGAAGCCGTCACCACCACCTCCCGATACCCCGCCACCCGCTGGATCCACCCTTTGCTTTCCAGATGAATAAGCAGCGCCGCGCCAGCTTCGCCTCCGAGGTGAAACCGCCGCTCGCTCCAGTCCAGACAGGCGCAGCAGGCCTTGCGGCGCGGATGAGCGCTTAACGACACGCCGAGCTTCAGAAACTGCTCCCGGCCATACAGCGTGAGTGCTGAACCGTCTGCCTCCAGCCAGCCTTCCGCCTGCATGAAATCGTAGATCTTTACCGCCACCGCGCCCGCCAGATGGTCGTAGCAGGTCCGCGCCTCCCGCATGGCCTTCGGCGCGGTGGTTTCCGGCGGCGCAATGCGGCTCCAGGAGAGCCCCATCATCTGTTCGATCAGCTCCGCCACGTCGTGCCCCGCCAGACGATAGTAGCGGTGCCGCCCCTGAGACAGACAGGTAATCAACTTTCCCTCCACCAGCCGGGCGAGATGCCCGCTGGCGGTCGACGGCGCTACATCTGCCGCCGCGCTCAGTTCGGTGGCGGTCCACGCCCGTCCGTCCATTAGCGCACACAGCATCTTCACGCGCGACGGATCGGCCATTGCCGCCGCCACCGCCGCAATGGCCTGCTCCAGCACCGCGCCGTTATCAGTCGGTAAGCTTGTCTTTAACATGTGCTGCCCAGGGTTCGGTGATCTCTGCGGCCAGCTTATCATCATCCGTCAGCAGAATAAGGTGATTCGCATGGTCGCTGTACTGGGTAAGAACAGACACGCCGCGTGCCGCCAGCGCCGTCGCGATCTCGCCCAGCTCTCCGGGGCGTTCCTGCCTGAGCTTTCTGATCACCGGCTTTCGCACCGCCTGCACGGTAAACCCGGCGTCGAGCAGCACGCGTCGCGCTTTTTCACCATCTTCCACCAGGAAATGGGCCTCCGTACCGAATACGCCACCGCCTTCCAGCCCCACGCCGTTGCGGCCTAAAAGCTGTCCAAAGCGCGCCAGCTCGCCGGGCCCGTCGCGGAAAATCACGTGAACGTCATACATCCGCGCGCCCTCCCGTTTCGGAACTGTACTCCCGCACCAGCTGCGCCACGCGAATACGGTAGAAAGAGAAAATCGACTCCCGCCCTTCGGCCTGCGCCGCCTGATGGAAGACGTTCTGCTTCCAGCGGCGGACGGCCTCTTCATCCCGCCACCAGGAAAGGGAAAGAATTTTGCCGTCGGTCGTCAGGCTCTGGAACCGTTCGATATCGATAAAGCCGTCGATGTCGGCCAGCAAAGGCTTAAGCTCTGCGGCAAGTTGGAGGTAGCGCGCCTGATGGGCAGGCGCGGCTTTGGCTTCGAAAAGGACTGCGATCATGATGGTCTCTCCGCTGTGATGTTGAGGAGAGAATGCAGGATGGAAAAGCACAATGCTTCGGTAAAGAGCGAAGCTTTAGCCCAGAACCGACCTCGGCTCCATAAACGCCCGGATCCCCCACTCGCCCATCTCGCGCCCCACGCCGGAGTGCTTAAACCCGCCGAACGGCGCTTTCGGTTCATGGGCCAGGGTGTTCACCAGCACACGACCGGAAACAATCTGCTGCGCCACGCGGCGCGCGCGGTCCGCACCGCCCAGCACCACCGCGCTCAGGCCGTAGTCCGTGTCGTTGGCAATGGCAATTGCCTCCGCCTCGTCACGATAGGGAATTACGCACAGAACCGGACCAAAAATCTCGTCGCGGGCAATCATCATTTGGTTGTTCACGTCGGCAAACAGCGTCGGGCGCACAAACCAGCCGTCCTGCGTGCCTTCCGGCCGCCCCTCGCCGCCCGCCAGCAGGCGCGCCCCCTCTTCGACACCTTTGCGGATATAGCCCTGCACCCGCTGCCACTGCTTTGCGCTGACCATCGGGCCGACGTCTGTTGATTTATCGCGCGGGTCGCCGGAGTTCACCGCCGCCACGGCCTGCGCCAGCGCGGTTTCGATCTCCGCCTTACGCGAGTAAGGCACCAGAATGCGCGTACCGGCCACGCACGCCTGCCCGCTGTTCATAAACCCGGCCTGAATCACCAGCGGGATCGCCTGCGCCAGATCCACGTCATCCAGCAGGATCGTCGGCGATTTTCCACCTAACTCCAGCGTCACACGCTTAAAGCTTTCCGCCGCGTTGCGCAGGATCGCCTTGCCGGTATGCGTCGAACCGGTAAACGAGATTTTTGCCACGTCCGGATGGCGGCTGATTATGTCACCGACCGTCTCACCCCGTCCGGTGACGATGTTAAACACGCCCGGCGGCAGAGCCGCATCGCGCAGCGCTTCGGTGACAATCTGCGTTTGCAGGGCGCTCATTTCGCTCGGCTTGATCACCGCCGTACAGCCCGCGGCCAGCGCTGCCGCCAGCTTGCCGCAGATAAACCCCGCATCACTGTTCCACGGCGTAATCAGCCCGGCCACGCCAAGCGGCGTCATCTGCACCGTGGCTGCGCCCGCGGGGGTGACGAATTCAAACGCCTCCAGCGCCTCAATCGCCTGAGCAATCACCTCCGCCGGATAGCTGGCCATCCACGCCGAGCGCGAGGCGGGCGCGCCGTACTCTTCGATGACCGCTTCCAGCAGATCGTCGTGACGAGCGGCCACGGCGGCGTGCATACGTTTTAGCGCGGCAATGCGCTCCTGCTTTGTCGTCTGTGACCACGCGGGGAACGCCGCTTTTGCCGCCGCAACGGCGCGCGCTGCGTCAACCTCATCCGCCAGGCGTACCTGCCCGATGACCTGCGCCGTCGCCGGGTTATATAAATCAAACCGTTCGGTGCCGTGCGGGGTAACAAATTCGCCGTTAATAAAGATCTGTTCGATAGTGTGCATATAAACCTCCTCAGGCTGTGTGAGCACAGTCTGGCACGGCTTCTCCATTGCGATAATCCACGCTATGCTGCAAGGGTTGTTTCGATTTTCAGGATAATCTATGCATCGTTCAGGTCTGACAGAGCTGGAAGTGGTTATGGCGGTGGTGCGGCGCGGCAGCTTTCGCGGCGCGGCGCAGGAGCTCGGCATGTCCGCCACGGCGGTCAGTAACGCCATCGCCGGGCTGGAGAGCCGCCTGGATACTCGCCTCTTTAACCGCACTACCCGCAGCGTGGCGCTCACCGACGCCGGACAGCGCTACGTGGCGCGCGTTGGCCCGGCGCTGCAGGAGATCCGCCTCGCCAGCGAGGAGATCCACAGCGACACCGGGGAACCCGCCGGCACGCTGCGTCTGAACGTACCGAACCATATCGGCACCCTGTTTCTGGACCAGCTGCTGATCGACTTTATGATCCGCTATCCGAAGATGCGCGTGGAAACCGTCAGCGAAGCGCGCATGATCGACATCGTCGCGGAAGGCTACGACGCGGGGATCCGCCTTGAGGAGTCCGTGCCGCAGGACATGATCGCCGTGCCGCTGACCGGGGAGATCCGCCAGCTGGTGACCGCCACGCCGGACTATTTTGCCCGTCACGGTACTCCGCAGACGCCGGACGATCTGCTTTCACATCAGGGGATCGGCATGCGCATGGCCCACGGCGGGATCTACCGCTGGGAGCTGGCGCGTCGGGGGGGAAACGTACGCCCTTGCCGTACCGCCGCGCTTTGCGACATCCGATCTTTTCGCCTCGATCCGCGCCGTAAAGGCGGGATTAGGGGTAGGATTTTTGCCGGAACTGTATATCCGGGAAGAGCTTGAGAATGGAGAGCTGGTGAGCGTTTTAAACGACTGGGCGCAGCCCTTTGCCGGGCTGCGCCTGTATTACCCCGGCCATCGCCATGTTCCGCCGGGACTGCGGGCGCTGGTGGCGATGATCCGCGAGCGCGGGATTATTCCAGGTTAGCTTTATTCAGCCCGTAAGCCGCGTCCAGCGAGCCGGGCGCCATGCGGGAGGTGATCCCCAGACGGTTCCAGGCGTTGATCGCCACGATGGCGAAGTTCAGCTCTGAAATCTCCACGTCCGAGAAGTGCTCCGCCACGCTGCGGTACAGCGCGTCGCTCACCCCGTGAACGCCAATCTGGGTCAGCGCTTCGGTGAAGGCCAGCGCGGCTTTCTCGCGGGCGCTGAACAGCGGGGACTCGCGCCAGGCCGCCAGATGGTACAGGCGCAGCTCGCGTTCCCCGGCGATTTTGGCCTCTTTAGAGTGCATATCCAGACAGAACGTACAGCCGTTCAGCTGCGACACGCGAATGTCGATCAGGTGCTTCAGCGCCGGGTCGATGGAGGTTTTTGCCACCTCCATGCTCAGGGCAGACAGCGCGTTGGCGAGGGCAGGTGTAACTTTATGGTGGTTAACGCGAGTGCTCATTGTCTTTCCTCTTTTTGTGCGGCATGTGCCGTGCGATGAGGCAAATCTACGCCGTTCATGACATAGTAAAAAGATACAAAAAGCGTGAAATGAGGTAGGACATGAAGCCGGGCTATCACGACATTTATACCCGCTATCGCGACAACATCACGCGCGGCGTGCTGAAGCCGGGCGATAAGGTGCCTGCCATCCGCGTGCTGGCGGAAGAGCTGAAGGTGGCGCGCAAAACCGTCGAAACGGCGTACGCCATTCTGACGGGTGAAGGGTATCTGGTGAGCCAGGGCGCGCGCGGCACGCGGGTCAACCCGGATTTACTGCTACCGGATAACAATGCCCCTGCGGAACAGCCTACCGGCACGCTTCCGGCCTCGCTTATCAGCCAGCGCGAGCGGGCCGGATTTCTGCGCCCCGGCATCCCCGCCCTCGACAGCTTCCCGTATAAAAAATGGCTGCTGCTGGCGGGCCAGGCGACGCGCGCCATGCGTCAGGAGGAGATGCTCAACCCGCCCGTCCTGGGCTGGTATCCGCTGCGCCAGGCCATCGCCAGCTATCTCAATATCTCGCGCGGCTTGTCCTGCACCGCCGAACAGGTGCTGATCACCAGCGGCTACAGCGGCAGCCTGCGGCTGATCCTCGACACCCTCGCCAGCCGCAGCGACAAGGTGGTATTTGAAGATCCGGGCTACTTTATGGGCCAGCAGCTGCTGAAGCGGATCGTGCCGCGCCTGCACACGGCGCCGGTCGATCGCTGCGGCATTGATACGGAATACCTGCTTCGTCACCATCGTGACGCGCGTTTTGCCATCGTCACCCCCTCGCACCAGAGCCCGCTGGCGGTGACGCTCTCCCTGCCGCGCAAGCAGCAATTGCTCGACTGGGCCAGCCAGAACGAGGCGTGGATCATCGAAGACGATTACGACGGGGAGTTTCACTACACCCGCAAGGTGCTGCCGTCGCTGAAAAGCCTCGACCAGCACGACCGGGTGATCTTTATGGGCACCTTCAGTAAAACCATCATGCCGTCGCTGCGCATGGGCTACGTGGTGATGCCCGCCAGCACCGTCGGAGCCTTTACCGACTGCGCGGATATCACCACCAGCGGCCAGCCGGTGCTGATGCAGAAGATCCTCACCGCGTTTCTCAACGAAGGGCATTTTTTCCGCCATCTCAAAAAGATGCGTGCGCTGTACCAGACCCGCCGCGACTGGATGATTGCCGCCCTGCGCGAGGTGTATGGCGATCTGTTTTTCACCGAGCAAAACGACGGCGGGATGCATATCGTGGCGTTTCTCACCAAAGGGAGCTGCGACCGGGAAGTGGCCCGCTGCTGGCAAGAACAGCAGCTGCAGGTCAATGCACTCTCGGAGTGGTATCGCGGGTCGGGCAAACGCTACGGGCTGGTAATGGGCTATAACAACGTGCGCTCGTATCAGGAGGCGCTGGATTTGCTGGAAAGGCCGAAACGGCAGACGCTCGCGCTGTTGAGCTGAAAAACGCCGGGTGGCGGTTGCGCCCTACCCGGCCACGGTTTAAATATCATTGCGGGATAACCCAACGTCCTTGAGCTGCTCGTCGCTCATCTGGCTCAGGATGCGGCGGGTACGGTTGATGCGATACCAGTTGCGGATCGTTTTGCCGATCCAGACAAATACGACGAACGGACGTTTTGAACGGTTCTCGTTGAATTCCATAATGCTCTCCTCACTGTGCCAGTGGGGTTATCATCCTGGAAATCGACCTGCGCAATACAGATGCAAAAACAACTTTTGTTTAACATACAGATCCGCTAAAACGGTATCTGCATGCCGTTTTTTGCGGCAATCTGTACTGGTTTAATAATCTGTATGGTGAAAATAAAGGATACAGCATGACACGCTATCAACACCTGGCCAACCTTCTGGCAGAACGCATTGAACAAGGGCTGTATCGCAGCGGCGAGCGTCTGCCGTCGGTGCGCGCCCTGAGCCAGGAGCACGGCGTGAGCATCAGCACCATACAGCAGGCCTACCAGATCCTCGAAAACCTTCAGCTGATCACCCCCCAGCCGCGCTCCGGCTATTTTGTCTCGAAACGCAAAGCCCAGCCGCCCGTCCCGGCGATGACGCGCCCGGTGCAGCGCCCGGTGGACGTCACCCAGTGGGATGAGGTGATGATGCTGCTGGACGCCCGCGCCGACAAAGAGATGATCTCCTTTGGTGGCGGTTCGCCGGACATTAACCAGCCGAGCCTGAAGCCTCTGTGGCGCGAGATGAGCCGCCTTGCGCAGCATAACCCAAGCGAGATGCTGAGCTATGACGTGCTCGACGGCCGCCTTGAGCTGCGCGAGCAGATCGCCCGCCTGATGCTGGACGGCGGCTCGACCGTCTCGGCAAGCGACATTGTGATCACCAACGGCTGCCACGGCGCGCTGTCGATCGCCCTGCTCTCGGTGTGCAAACCGGGGGACATCGTGGCGGTGGAGTCGCCATCTTTTCACGGCACCATGCAGATGCTGCGCGGGTTTGACATCAAGGCGATTGAAATTCCCACCGACTCTGAAACCGGGATCAGCATCGAGGCGTTAGAGCTGGCAATGGAGCAGTGGCCGATCAAGGCGGTGATCCTGGTGCCCAACTGCAATAACCCGCTCGGGTTTATCATGCCGGAAGCGCGGAAAAAACAGGTTTTAGCCCTCGCCCAGCGGCACGATATCGTGATTGTGGAGGATGACATTTACGGTGAGCTGGCTGCGGAGTACCCGCGCCCGCGCACTATTCACTCGATGGACATCGATGGCCGCGTAATCCTCTGCAGCTCGTTTACCAAAACCGTGGCGCCGGGCCTGCGCGTCGGCTGGATTGTGCCGGGGCGCTATTACGACCGGGTAATGCACATGAAATACGCCGCGGGCGGGTTTAACGTGCCGGGCACCCAGATGGCGGTGGCGGCGTTTATTCGCGACGGCCATTACCATCGCCACGTGCGCCGTATGCGCCAGATTTATCAGCAGAATATGGAAACCTACACCTGCTGGGTGCGGCAGTATTTTCCGGCGGAGATTTGCGTCACGCGCCCGCAGGGGAGCTTCCTGCTGTGGGTTGAGCTGCCGGAGAAGGTGGATATGGTGTGCGTCAGCAAGCAGCTGTGCCGCCTGAAGATCCAGGCGGCGGCCGGATCGTTATTTTCCGCGTCAGGGAAGTACCGCAACTGCCTGCGGATCAACGTGGCGCTGCCGCCGACGGATAAACATCGCGAGGCGTTGAAGAAGATGGGCGAGGCGATTGTGATTGCGATGGAGGAGTAGTACGTTTTTTAGCGCCGGTGGCGCTACGGAATAGAGTAGGCCGGGTAAGGCGAAGCCGCCACCCGGCAAAATCAACGACTCAGAACTTCCACGAAACGCTGCCCACAATGCTGCGTTCTGCACCGAAGTAGCAATAAGAGAGCGAGTTACACGCCGCAACGTAGCTTTTGTCCGTCAGATTATTGACGTTCAGCTGCGCGCTCACGCCCGTGAGCCCCACTTTCGACAGGTCATATCCCACGACCATGTCCACCAGCGTGTACGACGGAAGCGTATGGGTGTTCTGGCGATCGCTGGCGATCCCGTTGACATAGCGCACGCCGGAGCCGACGGTCAGGCCGTCCAGCGGGCCGGTTTTGACGTCGTAGCTCAGCCAGGCGCTGGCCATGTTACGCGGGGCATAGACGGCGCGCTTGCCCTCCTCTTCCGGGCTGCTCTTCTTATAGCGAATATCCGTGTAGGTATACGCCGCCTGCATGCGCAGGCTGTCGGTCAGCTGACCAATCGCCTCCAGCTCAACGCCTTCGGATTCGATTTCACCGATGGAACGGTACGGATCGGTCGGCTCCTCTTTGGTGGCAATGTTCTTCTGGTTGATGCGGAACACCGAGGCGCTGAACTGGCTGTTCATCCCTTCTGGCTCATACTTCACGCCCGCTTCCCACTGCTTGCCCTTCATCGGATCCAGGATATTGCCCTGCTCGTCAGCAAAGCTGGTCGGCGTAAAGGCGGTGGAGTAGCTGACGTACGGCGCAACGCCGTTATCAAACAGATACAGCAGCGCCGCGCGGCTGCTGAAGTTGTTTTTATCCAGATCGCTGCGGGTGTGGTTGAAGTTGTCGACGTTCGACACGCTCACCTGGTCGTAACGCCCGCCGAGCGTCAGGCGCCAGCGGTCAACGGACATCTGATCCTGTAGGTAGTAACCGGTCTGGCGAAGCTTATGCTTTTCCCTGCTGTACTGGGTGATGTAGTCCGGCTTCGCACCGTAAACCGGGTGGAAGGCGTCAATCGGCGGGAAGCCGCCATAGTAGCCGGTCACGTTGTTGGTGCGGTCCTGATAGTCCATGCCGATCAGCACGCGGTGGTTCACCGCCCCGGTGTCGAAGCTGCCGTCGACCTGGTTATCCAGGGTGATGGCGTTCATCTTCTCGTCAGAGCCGGAATAGCCGCGGTTCAGCTCGGTGTCATTCAGCCAGCCTGCGGCATACACCTGGTTCAGCTCCACTTTGGTGTGCAGGTAGCGCAGCTTCTGGCGCACGGACCAGCCGCTGTCAAACAGGTGCTCAAGGTTATAGCCGACCATGTTTTCCCGACGATCGTACTTGTCGTAATCGTCTTCACCTTCAAAGAACGTGTTGGAGATTTTCTTCCCGCTGTGCGGCACAACCGTGCCCTCATACGGCAGGCCGGAGTGGCTGCCGCCTTCCGGATCGCGGTGCAGGTAGGCCATCAGATCCAGACGGGTGTTATCGGTGATACGCCAGGTCAGGCTCGGCATCAGCGCGTAACGCTCTTCCTTCAGCGGATCGAACTGGGAATCGGCATAGTGGGTCATCCCGCTGAGGCGCACCGCCACGCGGTCATTATCATCAACCGGGCCAGTGACGTCGAACATCGCCCCACGCTGGCTATTGTTCCCGGCGAAGAGCTTGATCTCCCCGCCCGGATCGAACGACGGCTTACGAGAGGTAAGCGCCACAATCCCGCCCGGCGATGAACGGCCATAGAGCACGGAGGCCGGACCGCGCACGACTTCGATACTGTCCAGGAACCACGGATCAACCACCAGCGAGCTGTGGGAGTTGGTGTCGCCCATCATCTTCAGGCCGTCCAGGTAGACGTTGTCCAGGCTGCCGTCAGAGAAGCCGCGCAGCACCATGTAGTCAAAGCGGTTAGACGCCCCAATCTGGTTGCTGTAGACCCCCGGCGTGTAGCTCACGGCCTGACGCACGCTGGTTGCGCCCTGCTCTTCGAACTGCTCGCGCGTGACGATAGAGACCGACTGCGGAGTTTCAATATCCGGCGTTTCAAGCTTGGTGGCCGCAGACTGCATCTGCGAGGTCACCACCACGGTGTCAGTTTTTTGCGCATCCTGCGCCAGTAAAGGAAAAGCGACGCTACCGGTAACCCATCCCACCAGCAGTGCCAGACGCGATTTAGCAAACATAACCCTCTCCAGAGATATTTCTTATTGTTAATAAGAATTATTACCTTTTTGAGAGTGCAAACGGCTATGCGCGCCGCCAGGTTACGTATGCGTGATGCTAAACCGCACGGGATGCGTTCGCGCGATGGGCGAAATTACGTTAGCGGAGTTTGCGCACGTCGCCCGGTGAAATCCCGTAATGACGACGAAACGCGGTGGCGAAGTTGGTGGCATGCTGATACCCGCACATCCATGCCGCCTGCTGCACGCTGTGGCCTTCCAGCAGATAGCGGCGCGCCAGCGCAAGGCGACAGTCGCGAAGATAATCGAAGAGGGTGCAGCCGTAGCGCTGACGGAACTTGCTGCGCAGGCTGCTTGGGCTCATGGCAGCCAGGGCTGCCAGCTGCGCGAGTGTATGATCCCGTTCAGGAGACTGTTCCAGCATGCTACGTACGCGTTCCAGGCGCGCATGCTCAGGGCGGCTCGGGCAAGGCTGCTGGCGCTGATTCAGGCCGTGGCCGAGCAGCTGGTACATCAGCCCCTCCAGCAATAGCTTACGCGCGAGCACGCTTCCCCTCTGCTGCTGCGCATGCTGAATGCCTGACATAACAAACTCGGGAACGTGCCAGACAAACGTGGGTGTATTCAGGTTTTGCCATTCCAGCAGCAGCGACTCAAGCAGGGCTTCACGCCCGGCTTCATGCGGGTACACGCCAAACGAGAGCGTTTTCAGCGAGCTGTCGGCGTCGTGACGCGCGCTCATCACCTGCTCCTCACTCAGACGGGCGCTGAACGCCATGCCGGGACGAACGTGATAGTCGATGCCATTGAGCGCGATCGTAACGCACCCTTCCAGCACTACCAGCATATAAAGCGGGCTGCTGTGGCGGGATGTGGTTTCGTAGGGTTGTAATACATGCACGTCGGAGTGGGTCAGCGAAATGCCGGACGAGAGCGTCATCTCTTCTACATTCCCCTGCAACACAGGGCTGCCGCTGATCTGATCCCCTTTTAACAGCGGGAAACGGTAGTCGATGCCGTAGCGCTCGCCGAATACCTGAAAATCCTCAACAAAAAATATGCGTTTCGCTGATCTATTTTCACTCTGGAGCATAATTCGGGGCCTGCATCGGGAAAAGGACAGGCAAAACAGTACCATCCCTTTGCCATATCAGCAATCACCGGGCGCAGACACTATTACGCTCCGAACAAAGCCGGAGCGAAGATATATATTTCTTTACGAGAAATATATTTATGCTTCCTGCCACTCAGCAAAAACCTCTTTATGGTTTTTGGTCAGGATAACTTTATTATCTTCGACCTTATCGACCCAGCCGAGAGGAATAAAGTGGTGCTTGCCGCCTGATTCAGGGTCACTCTTAGCAAGCTTGATACGCTCGCCGTCTAAATGGTCCACAACCCCGACGTGCGTTCCGCAGCTGGCGACAACCTGAGTGTGATCCTTAATTGCGCTTTTATCTACCATAATCATTCTCCTGTTTCGGTTATTTGCCTGTTGCACGAAAAATAACTGTAGCGCATAAATTCAGGTTTAAAAGGCTTATTAGCATTTTGAAACATCATTGACAGAATGGAATATGATGTCTATTTAACGCCGAAGTGAAAAAATAAGAATGAGATGAATTATTTCCGACTGATTATTTCCCGATCATAATTAAATTATCGCAACCAACGAGGAGGTATTTATGACGATTCGCAACAATAATCGGGCAGAAATTTCGCTGGCTCTTGGTGAAGCGGTCCTGGACATCGTGCAAAAAGGCCATGAGTTATCGCGAGAGAATCTCGCCCAGGCGATGAAAATCAAAGCGGAGAAAGAGCGCGACGACGAGCGGCTTTTGAACTACTGGAAGGCGTGTAATATGCTGGTTTGAACGTAGCGGCGTTTAGGCTGACTAAACGCCGCCTCCTGTTACTCGTCGAAGTACCAGTACCCCTGGTTAATCAGCCCGGTGAGTTCGTCAACAAACGCCGGGTTTTTCAGTGCATCGCCCAGCTCGGCCTGGCCGAGTTCGGTGTAGCGGCACAGCGCATCCGCGCCCTTCGCGTCTACCGTCTCCAGCTGTTCGCTGTTGATGAAGAAGCTGCCGTTAACGTTCAGCACGCGCAGGCCGCTCAGGCGCGACAGCGTTTCGCCGCCCTGCAGCGCGTCCAGCACCTCGTCTGCCGAATACGGCGGCTCGGCGGCGGCGATATCCAGCTCGTGGCGCGGCGTGGAGACGAAGCTGCCAAACCATTTCGTGAAATCGTCCGGCTTGCTAATCATGTCGATCATCATCTGATGAATGCGATCGAGCTCGTACTGCTCCACGCGGCCCGGGTGTTCGCGGCAGGTCAGATACGGATCGCTGTAGTGCTCGCCGCCCAGATCGTTTTCCAGCGCGTAGTCGGCAAAGCTGCTGATCAGATCGCGGCCGTTCGGCCCGCGGAAGCCGACGGAGTAGTTGAGCGCGGTTTCATGGGTGAAGCCGTCGTGCGGGAATCCAGGCGGAATGTAGAGAATATCGCCCGGGGCCAGATCTTCGTCGATGATCGGCTCAAACGGATCCACGTGCAGCAGCGCCGGATGCGGGCAGAACTGACGCATCGGCAGCTTGTCGCCCACGCGCCAGCGGCGGCTGCCCATCCCCTGAATGATAAACACGTCGTACTGATCGATATGCGGACCCACGCCGCCGCCCGGCACGGAGAAGGAGATCATCAGATCGTCCAGACGCCAGTCCGGCAGGACGCGGAACGGACGCACCAGCTCCGCGGCGGGCATATGCCAGTGGTTCACCGCCTGCGCCAGCAGCGACCAGCCGGTTTCGCCCAGACCGTCAAAGTGCTCAAACGGACCATTGCTGGCCTGCCATTTGCCGTTAGCGTGGCTCACCAGACGGCTATCGACTTCCGGCTCCATCGCCAGGCCTGCCAGCTCGTCCGGGGTAATCGGGTCGACAAAATTCGGGAAGGCATTTTTCAGCACTACGGGTTGTTTTTGCCAGTATTTCTCAAGAAATTCCGGCCAGTTCAGGTTCAATTGATACGCCATGGGTAGCACCAGTGAGAGGGGAAACAGGCGCGATTATAGGCAAGAAGGCAGAGGGGGAACTTGTCATGGGTCAAACGAGCGCGCGTAGGTCGGGTAAGGCGAAGCCGCTACCCGACACGTACACGGCGGTAAAACTTAATCCAGGTTCAGCTCGTCGTAATGGGTAATCAGTTTGCCCACGATGCCGTAGTCCAGCGCTTCTGCCGGGGACATCCAGTAGTTGCGGTCGGTGTCTTTTTTCACTTTTTCCAGCGGCTGGCCGGTGGCGTCAGCGATCAGCTTGTTGACGCGATCCAGCATGCGGATGATCTCGCGCGCTTCGATCTCAATATCCGTCGCCTGACCGCGCACGCCGCCCAGCGGCTGGTGGATCATAAAGCGGGTATTCGGCAGCGAGTAGCGGTGCTCTTTTTTCGCTGCCAGGAAGATGGTGATCCCGGCGCTTGCCACCCAACCGGTGCCGATAACGTGCACTTCCGGGCGGATGAACTTGATGAAGTCGTGAATGGTGTCACCCGCTTCCACGTGGCCGCCCTGGCTGTTGATGTACAGCTTGATCGGATCGTTGCTGACGCTTTGCAGCAGGATCATCTGGGTAATGACCTTCTGCGCCAGCTCCTGGTTGATCTCGCCGGAGATGACAATCGAACGGGACTCCAGCAGTTTTTGCTGCAGAGCGCCCGCGCCGCTTGACCCTTCCGCTTTGTCCTTGTCGCTTTCTTTCAGTGTGTAGTGCATTGTTGTTTCCTCAGCTTGTCGCGCTCAAAACCAGAGTGTAGCCTGTTTTATCGGTGAAAGTCCTCACAGACAAATAACGAGGGATCTTATGAATATTGCACATGTCGCACTCTGGACCCGCAGCCTTGAGGCCCAGGTTCAGTTCTGGGAAACGGTGTTTAATGGCCGCAGTAACGAACGCTACGTCAGCAAAAACCGTCCGGGGTTTGAATCCCATTTTATTACCCTGGATGACGGGCCGACCCTCGAGCTGATGACGCTGCCGGACCTGCCCGATGCCCCGTCGCACCCGGAGTTTATCGGCTGGGCGCATATCGCCATTAACGTCGGCAGCAAGGCAAAAGTGGACAGCATGGCCGAGCGGGCGCAGGTAAACGGCACGCTGCTCAGCGCCCCGCGCATGACCGGGGACGGCTTCTATGAAGCGGTAATCGCGGACCCGGACGGCAACCGCATTGAGCTTGTCGGTGCATAAAAACAGCGTTTCATTCCTTCACCGCCCCCGCCCCGGCTCGCTATACTTCATATGGTTATCATATTGTTAAATGATAATGATATTTAATGTGTTAAGATGAAAGTCAGCATAAACAGTCTCTTACGCCACCGTTGGGACTGTTTGCATCCTCGACATTTAAATCAGCACCGGGGCGGTGAATGGAACACATTGTGTATGTGGTTGATGACGATGACGCGGTCAGGCAGTCCGTAATCGGGCTGCTGGAATCGGCAGACTTAAACGCCATCGGCTTTTCATCAGCAGAAACGTTTCTTCAACACCGGTTTGAGGATCTGCCGTCGTGCGTGATCCTCGACATGCAGATGCCCGCCATCTCTGGCTTCGAGGTGGCGGACGCGCTCAAAGACAGCGGGCGCGAGATCCCGATTATTTTTCTCACCGGCCACGGCACTATCCCGATGTCGGTGCGCGCCATCAAAGGCGGCGCGTACGAATTTCTCACCAAGCCCGTTGAATCCGCCGCGCTGATCGACGCCATTGCGTCCGCGCTGCAGCTGGCGGAAAACAACGCCGAGCGCAATAAAGAGCACTACGCCCTGAAGCAGCGCCATCTGTCCCTCACGCCGCGCGAGCACGAGGTGCTTGAGCTTGCCATCACCGGCAAGCTCAACAAGCAGATTGCCGCCGAGCTGGGCGTCAGCGAGATCACGGTGAAGGTGCACCGCCGCCGCGTGATGGAGAAAATGCAGGTGCGCTCCGTGGCCGAGCTGGTCAGGGCCGTTGAGCGCCTGACCAAAAGCCAGCCCGCGGAGTAACGTTTACCCTTCCTGCGCGGCCAGCGGCAGCGCGAAGGTAAACACCGTGCCGTGCGGCTCCCGGCGGCGCGCGCTCAGCTTTCCGCAGTGGCGCTCGATGATGCTGGCGCTGATGGTCAGCCCCATCCCCATCCCCTGCGGCTTGGTGGAGTAGAACGAGTCAAAAATCTGCTCCAGCCGTTCGGGCTCAATGCCGCTCCCGGTATCGGCGATCTCAACGATCACTTTCCCTTCCGCGTTGGCGGTGCTGATGATGATGGTGCTGGCGCGATCCCTCACCTCGGCCATCGCTTCTACCGCATTCATCACCAGATTCAGCAGCACCTGCTGGATCTGCACGCTGTCCCCGGTGATAAAGCTGTCGCTGGCGTTCAACAGATAATCAACGCTAATGTGTCTCTGCTCCAGCTCGCTGCGCGAAAGCGTGATGATATGGTGGATCAGGTAGTGCATATCAATGCGCGAGAAGGTGGGATCCTGCTTGCGCGTCAGGGACTGGATGCTGCGAATGATCTCCCCCGCACGCGCGCCTTCCGCGGCGATCTCCTCCAGCCCTTCGCGCACTTTATCCAGGCGGGCGGGCTCGCGGCTGAGCCAGCGCAGGCTCGCCCCGGCATTCGAGACGATGGACATCAGCGGCTGGTTGATCTCGTGAGCGATGGAGGAGGTCAGCTGCCCGACGGTGGTGGCGCGGGAAACGCGCGCCAGATCCGCCTGCGCCACCCGCATGGCATCCTCCGCGGCGCGCTGGCTGGTGATATCGGTAATAATGCCGTAGTACTCGTTCACCTCGCTGCCCACCCCCACCGGATCGCCAATTCCGAGGATGTAGCGCGTTGAGCCGTCGGTGCGCTTAATACGAAACTCCGCACGCATGGAGAGCCCGTCGCGCACGCTCTGGGTGACAATGGCGCTGATGCGGGCGTAATCGTCCTCGTGGACGAAGGTTAAAAACTCCGCCATGGAGATCATCTTTTGCTGGTCGGGCAGGCCGAGAATGCGAGCGTACTCTTCCGAGACAAACATCAGATCCTGCTCCAGCTCCCAGCGCCAGCTGCCGGTGTGGCTGATCTGCTCGCCCAGCATCAGCGAGGTCTGGCTGGCGCGCAGCTCTTTTTCCACCCGGCGGCGCTGAATGTTCTCCGCCAGCAGCTCGGCGTAGAGCCGCGCCGTCTCCAGGGATACCGCTGCCTGCGCGCCCAGCAGGCTGACCACGCGCGAGTGCTCGGCGGTGAAGACCTCCGGCATCAGGCGGTTTTCCAGGTAGAGCACGCCCACCAGCCGCGCCTGTTTGAACATCGGGACGCACATCACCGCCGCCCCCGAGGTCACCAGATAAGGGTCCTGGCTGAAGGGATGAAACTCCTCCGGCTTGCCGGTGCGGATCTCCTGCCCGGTGCGGATCACCGCAGCCAGCACCGACAGCGGCATGTCGGTCGCCATCGGCACGTCTTTCAGGATCCGCACCCGCACGCCGTCGGTGCTGGTCCAGGCGCTGGCCTCGATCTCCGGGATCAGGTTATCGCTCACGCGAAGCAGCAGGCCGCGCTGCGCCCCGGCGCGTTCGAGCAGGATGGTCATCAGGTTTTCAATCAGGCGCTCAAGATTGATCTCTTCCGACAGCGCGCGGGAAGCCTTGATCACGCTCTGCAGATCGCGGATCGTCTCGTTCTGGGCAAACGCCACCGTGTCGTAGGCGCTGGCCTGCCCGGAGGCCAGCAGGTGCGGGAAATCCTGCTCCAGCTGGCGCACCTTGGCCTGCGCGCCCGCGCGGCCCCAGGCGGCAATCGAGCCGCGGAAGTGCGCGTCTGATGCGGTCGGGTAGCCGCAGGCCAGCGCAAAGCGGCCCGCCAGCTCGTGGGCCAGGGCGTTAATCGGGTTAAAGCCACCCTCGCGGGAGAGCCGGACCGCCTTCTCATACTGCTCAAGCGCAATGCTGTTCATCCCGTCCAGACGGACAATTTCGGCGTAGATCAGCGCCTCTTTATCCGCGAACGTGCCGGGATTAATGCGCGCCCAGAGGGCGATTTTGTCGTAGTGAGCGTGAATGCTGCGGCGGTGATTTGCCGAAAATGTCTCCGGCGTCAGCTGACGTGAGAGCGCCAGCGCGCTGTAGAGATGGTAATCCAGCAGATGGATATGGCCCGGCGCAGACCACGCGTACCAGCCCGCCATCTCAAGATCCGCCTGCGCGTCGGTATACTCGCCGCAGGTAAAGTGCGCCATGCCACGGTAGAGCCAGTACCAGAACAGCATGGTGGAGGTCTGCTCCGGGGCCTGCTCCGGCGACGCGGGAAGCAGCGCCTCGGGCAGCGCCTGCGACGCGGTCCAGGTGCCAATCGTCGGCGTGCGCAAAAACTCCACGAAGGTGCGCTGGAGCATCAATATGGTCTCTACGTCCTGGAAGTGGGTTTTACGTACAAACGCCAGGCCGCGATCGATGCTGGTCAACACTCCGTCCAGGTGATCGCCCCGTGAGAGGAAGTTAATGACCTGATGGCAGGCCGCAAAGCAGGCCACCGTCATATCGCCGTGGGTAACGGCGGCGGTGAAGCAGGCTTTTGCGCACTCGATGGTGAATGACAGCGGCTGGGTCCAGACGCTGAGCTGGTCGAGGGGCAGCAGGGTTTTGGCTTCGAACGCGTCGTAGCCGTGGCGGTTCACCAGCTCGCGGGCCAGGGTGCCGTACTGGAACCCGAGGCGGTACTCGGCGTAGCGCTGGCCAATCAGCACGCCAAACCAGGCCATCGCCGTGGTGGAGGCGCCAGTGATGCCGTGGTCGAGGGTCAGGTGCATCATGCGGCAGAGCAGCAAAAAATGCAGGCGCGGGCAGATGAAGCTGGCGCAAATGCTGGCGCTGTAGAGCAGGTTCATCACCGCTTCGGTTTCCGGGTTATCCATCCGCGACAGCTGGGCAAAAAGGCTTTGCGGCGCGTCGGCCGTGCGGTTGCAGAAGTGTTCCCAGGCCTCGTCGCAGTCGGCGTCTTCAGGGTGGCGGCCAATCTGAATACCAAAAATCCCCAGCCAGCAGAGCGCCGCCTCCAGCGCCAGACGGCTGTCCGACTGGCGAATGTACACTTCCACCAGCAGGTTGGCCGCCAGCGCCTTTTCGGTCAGCCCGCCGGGGCAGCCGAGGATGGCGTCACACAGCTCGCGGGTGCGCTCCAGGTGCCCCAGAGCAAACTCGCAGCCCGCCTCTTCGATATCAAGCATAAAGTCTGACACCGTCCCGGCGTTGCCCAGCGCTCTGGCGGTCTGGATATAGCTGAGCGCCGATGGATAATCCCCCGAACGCTTTGCCCGTCGTGCGGCCAGCAGGCTCAGCTCGCGGAACATCTGGCGCTGCGGCGCGGGCTGGATGCAGTCCAGCGCGGCCGTGACGTGGTGAACGGCGCGGAACAGCAGTTCGTTCCCCGCGGCCTGACGCGCGGCGTCGGCCAGCAGGCTGGCGGTGGTCAGGTGAAGATGGCTTTTCTCATGCTGATCCAGCATCGCAAAGGCCGCCTCCTGCACCCGGTCGTGGGTGAAGGCGTACTCTTTTTCCGTCAGCACAATGAGCTGGGCCATCACCGCCGGATGCAGCGCATAGCGCATTTCCGCCATCGACATGCTGACCACCCGGCAGATCATCTCCATCTCGCCCGTGCCGCCGAGGCAGGCGAGGCTGCCCAGCAGGCGGCGCGTCTCGTCGGGCAGCTCTTCAAGCTGCTCCAGCACCAGGGTAACGACGTTTTCGGTGTAGTGTCGGGCGCGGATCGCCTGCAGATCGTAGTGCCACTTATCCTGATATTTGTTGTGCACCACCAGCCCGTCATCCACGATGCGGCGGAAAAACTCGTGCACAAAGAGCGGGTTGCCCCCGGTTTTCTCGTGGATCAGCGTGGCGAGGTCGGTCGTCGCCGCGCTGCGGGCACGAAATATTGTCGCCAGCCAGCGCGCCACCGCCTTCACGGACAGCGCCTGCGGGACAATTTCAGTCGCGTTTTGCGCCGCCTCCGGCAGGCTCGCCAGCTGCTGTTGCAGCGTCGGTTCAGACAACGAACCGATATCGCGGTGGGCGACCACCAGCAGCAGCGGGATAGCGCCGCAGGTCACCAGCAGATGTTTCAGCGTATGCAGGCTGGCCGCGTCGCTCCACTGGAGATCGTCGAGCACCAGCACCAGCGGGCAGCCCTGAGAAGCAAAGATTTTTACCAGCGCCAGCACCATATGGCTGAAGCGCGCCCGGGCATCAATGGAAAACGTATCCGCCGAGTAGCGCGGCTTGCTCTCAAGGAGCAGCCCCAGCTCGGGCACCAGGCTGACGGCCAGCGCTTCGTACCCCTCCAGGGCGCGCGACAGGCGGATTTTCCACTTCGCCACCTCTTCCGCGGGCAGCCCCAGCAGGTGCAGCGTCAGGGTGCGGAACGCGGAGCTTAATACGCCGTAGGGCAAAGACGGCGAGAACTGATCGACTTTCCCCACCGCCAGCAATACCTGACGCTGCTGCAGCGTTTTGAGCGCCGTCGCGATGATGGACGATTTGCCAATCCCCGACGGCCCGCCGATCGTCACCAGCTCCGGCACCAGGTTCTGCCCCACCCGCTCAAACGCGGCAATGACGTCATTCGCCTGCGGATGCGTCGCGAACAGGGAGTCCGCCAGATGGATCGCGGGAGTGCGGTCCTGCTGGCCGGGGGTAAAGGCGACGATCTCGCCCTCACAGGTCAGCGTCGCCTGGCAGCGGCGGAGGTCGGCAATCAGCCCGTCGACCGTCTGGTAGCGGTTATCGGGGTGCTTCTCCAGCAGCTTGAGGATGATGGTCGAGAGCATCCCCGGCACGTCCGGGCGAATCACGTCCGGGGCCAGCGGCTCCGAGGCAATATGGTAGTGCGCCCAGTTGGTTTGATCGTCCTCCCCCAACTCAAACGGCAGGCGTCCGGTCAGGAGTTCATACAGCACCATGCCGAGGCTGTAGAGATCGCTGCGGCCGTCAACGGGACGCCGGGTGCGGGTGGTGTGCTCCGGCGACATATACGCGGGCGTACCGCCTGAAACGGCAAGCCGGGTCTGGGAGAAGGCACCGGAGAGGCTACAGGAGAGGCCAAAGCTGCCCAGACGGCAGGTGGCATCGTGATGAACAAAAATCGCGCCGGGCTTGATATCGCCGTGGATCAGGTTTTGCAGGTGCATCTGGCGCAGGGGAACGCAGATCTGGATCGCCATCTCAATAAAGCGCGAGATCCCCGAGATCGCCCTGCCCGCGCGCCGCGCCAGCAGCTCAAACGCAAACGGCGCATACACCAGCGCGAAACGTCCCCGGTACTGGGTGGAGGCAACGGCGCGGATGGCCCAGCTGTCCTGCAGCACGTCACGCAGCGCAAATTCGTTTTTTAGCAGCCGCGTGGCCCGTTCTTCCTCTTCGTCGCTCACCGCGGTGGCAATGATGAACGAGCCGCCTGAATGGGGATGGCGCGCGTGCATCCAGGCGATACCGCCCTCCTGCGCCAGCACGGTAAAAATCACATCCTCTTTAAGGACAAAAACCCGCCCCTGGTGAAGATTCCCCTGGGCGGGCCAGAATGCAGGCTGCTCGTGTTCGTTCATCCGCGATCCTTATCGTCGGCGGGCCAGCTCCCGCTGTATATGATCCAGCAGAATATCGATGTTAATGGGTTTACGCAAAAATGCAGCGGCGCCCAGGCTAAGAGCGTACCGCTGCATATTTTCATCAGCATGACCGGAGATAAAGATCACGGGCGGCGGGGGAACAGCCAGCAGCCGCAGCTTTTCAAACAGCTCCAGGCCGCTCATGCCCCGCAGCTTGATATCGGCGATCACCAGCGCCGCGCCGGACAGGGCGAGCGGATGGCTCAGAAACACCTCTGCCGAATCAAACGTATCGGCGGCATACCCTTCCGACTCCAGGAGATTACTCAGCCCGCTGCGGACGGAACGTTCGTCATCAATGATGGCAATGCGCCACGGCAGCGTCATGCTGTCTTTCCTCAAAAAAATCATTAAACGTCGCGATCGTCCTTCGCGGGCGCAGGGGGCGCCGTGCCGCTGATTTTCGGCACGCATTCGTGACGAAACCAGGCGAGGGTAAACGGTTCGCGACTCAGTAAACGCCGTCCCACCGGGATGAGCTGTTCACCCACCAGCATGCCAAACAGGCCAAGCAGGGCGACAACCGGCGGTGCCGGGGAATGAACGTCGAGCAGGGCGTAAATTACCCCAGCAACCACGCCGCACACCAGCGAAATTATCCATGCTCTCATGACGTTGCTCCCGTCTGCGATTTCACCTGCGGAACCGTTACCTGAGGAGGCGGCGCGCCGTCGCGGGATAACAGATGGCGCGTCGCCTGTTCACCCGCCAGCATCCCCAGCAGGCCAATCAGCGCCAGCGCGGGCGGCGCAGGGGAGCGCACCTTCAGCACGGCATACATCAGGCCAATCAACACGCCTGCGGCAAGGGATATCAGCCCAGTACTCATTGTGAACTCCAGAGAAAGAGGCAGCGGCGAGCCGGATGAGGGACCAGCCCGCCAGCGGAACTTAGCGAGCCGGGACCGGCGCTAAGGTGCGGTGCTCGCTCTTCTGGCGAGACGGTGCTTTGTGCACCATGGTGTAGGCGTAATCCACGCCCATGCCGTACGCGCCGGAGTGTTCGCGC
The DNA here is from genome assembly GCF_011683705.1 of Enterobacter sp. 725m/11. Lineage (NCBI taxonomy): Bacteria > Pseudomonadati > Pseudomonadota > Gammaproteobacteria > Enterobacterales > Enterobacteriaceae > Enterobacter > Enterobacter sp. 725m/11. The sequence continues at coordinate 36,914 of NZ_JAAQOK010000037.1, forward strand.
ACGATATCCATCACCGCGGTGTAAGTCTCTTTACGCGCCCAGTCGCGCTGCCACTCCAGCATCACCTGCTGCCAGGTCACCGGGATCACGCCTGCCTGGATCATGCGCTGCATCGCGAAGTCGTGGGCTTCTTTGGAGGTGCCGCCGGACGCGTCCGCCACCATATAAATTTCGTAGTCGCCTTCCAGCATCGCGCACAGGGCAAAGCTGTTGTTGCACACTTCGGTCCACAGGCCGGCAACCACCACCTTCTTCTTGCCGTTAGCCTTCAGCGCGTCGCGCACCTTCTGGTCGTCCCAGGAGTTCATGGAGGTACGCTCCAGAATGTCCTGGCCCGGGAACACGTCCAGCAGCTCCGGATAGGTATTGCCGGAGAAGCTTTCGGTCTCTACGGTGGTGATGATGGTCGGGATGTTGAACACTTTGGCCGCTTTTGCCAGCGCCACGGTGTTGTTTTTCAGCACCTGGCGGTCAATAGACTGCACGCCAAACGCCATCTGTGGCTGGTGATCGATAAAGATGATCTGACAGTTCGCAGGGGTTAACACTTCGAGCTTTGAAGAGGTCATAGCATTTTCCAGTGGTTAAGGGTAGAAATCGCCGCGAGCGCCGCGACGATAAAGTCACCCTCATCCTGCGATTTTCCGTCGCCGCGCGTAATTATCTCTTCGTATAGTTAACCTTAGGTATAGTTATACTTTGGTATACCTATCCTATTGTATAACTGGATCTTTGCCGAAACCGGTTCCCATAATCCTGACCATTCCCCCTCTCAGTCAGGAGCAGTTATGGTTACCCTCGGTAAAGCCGATCTTATTCTGGTTAACGGCCAGTTTCACACCGTCGATCGCGAGAACCCTGTCGCGGAAGCCGTTGCCGTGCGCGATGGAAAATTTCTGGAAGTGGGTACCGTCGCCGAGGTGATGCAGCACCACTGCGACGGCACTAAGGTGGTGGATTTGAAAGGCCACACCGCGATCCCCGGCCTGAACGACTCGCACCTGCACCTGATCCGCGGCGGGCTGAACTACAACCTCGAGCTGCGCTGGGAAGGCGTGCCGTCCCTGGCCGACGCCCTGCGGATGCTGAAAGAGCAGGCCCTGCGCACGCCGTCGCCCCAGTGGGTGCGCGTGGTGGGCGGCTGGAGCGAGTTCCAGTTTGCCGAGCGCCGCATGCCGACGCTGGATGAGATTAACGACGCCGCGCCGGATACCCCGGTCTTCATTCTGCACCTGTACGACCGCGCCCTGCTCAACCGCGCCGCGCTGAAGGTGGTCGGCTACACCAAAGAGACGCCCAACCCGCCGGGCGGCGAGATCCAGCGCGACGCCAACGGCAACCCGACCGGGATGCTGATTGCCCGTCCGAACGCCATGATCCTCTACGCCACGCTGGCCAAAGGGCCGAAGCTGCCGCTGGAGCAGCAGGTTAACTCCACCCGTCAGTTTATGCGCGAGCTGAACCGTCTGGGGCTGACCAGCGCCATCGACGCGGGCGGCGGCTTCCAGAACTACCCGGAAGATTACGAGGTGATTGCCGAGCTGCACGAGAAAAAGCAGATGACCATCCGCATCGCCTATAACCTGTTTACCCAGCGTCCGGGCCACGAGCTGGAAGACTTTGAAAAATGGACCGACATGCTCACGCCGGGCCAGGGCAGCGACTTCTTCCGCCACAACGGCGCGGGCGAGATGCTGGTCTTCTCCGCCGCCGATTTTGAAGACTTCCTCGAGCCGCGTCCGGACCTCGCGCCGGGCATGGAGGACGAGCTGGAGCGCGTGGTGCGCCATCTGGTGGAGCACCGCTGGCCGTTCCGCCTGCACGCCACCTACAACGAATCCATCAGCCGCATGCTGGACGTGTTCGAAAAAGTTAACCGCGACATTCCGTTCAACGGCCTGCACTGGTTCTTCGACCATGCGGAAACCGTTACCCAGGCCAACATCGACCGCATCAAAGCGCTGGGCGGTGGCATTGCCGTCCAGCACCGCATGGCCTTCCAGGGGGAGTACTTTGCCGAGCGCTATGGCATCGAAGCCACCCGCCACACGCCGCCGGTGGCAAAAATGCTCGAGACCGGCGTACCGGTGGGCTTAGGGACGGACGCCACCCGCGTGGCGAGCTATAACCCGTGGACCGCGCTCTACTGGCTGGTCTCCGGCCGCACCGTCGGCGGGATGCAGATGTACGATCACAGCGCCCGTCTGGACCGCGATACCGCCCTGATGCTCTGGACCCAGGGCAGCGCGTGGTTCTCCAGCGAGCAGAACCAGAAGGGGCAGATCAAGGTCGGCCAGCTCGCCGACCTGGCGGTGCTCAGCAAAGACTACTTCCGCGTGCCGGAAGAGGAGATCAAGGGCATCGAGTCCGTCCTCACCGTGGTGAACGGCGACATCGTCTATGCCGCAGGCAGCTTTGGCCCGCTCGCGCCACCGGCCATTCCGGTTCTGCCCGAGTGGTCCCCGGTGGTGAAGGTGCCGGGCCACTACCGCAGCGCGCCGCCGCAGGCCACGCGCGTCGGCTTGAGTGTGGCTCACCACTGCAGCGGCCCGTGCGGGGTTCACAGCCACCAGCATGATTTCGCCCGCACGTCAGAGATGCCGGTGTCCGACGATAACGCTTTCTGGGGGGCGCTGGGCTGCAGCTGCTTTGCATTCTGATGAAAAACACTACTATGCCTCCTCGGGTCGACCTGGGGCTGTTCTTCCTGCGCCTCACCGGCAGCCTGCTGCTGCTCTACGTGCACGGCCTGCCGAAGGTGCTGCACTTCAGCGAAGAGCTGACGCGTATTGAAGATCCGTTCGGCTTCGGGCCTTACGCGAGCCTGATCCCGGCGATCGTCGCCGAAGTCATCTGCCCGCTGTTGATCATTGCGGGCGTCTTCACCCGCCTGGCGTGCCTGCCGATTATCGCCGTGCTGCTGGTGGCGATGCTGGCGGTACACCCGGACTGGTCGATTGCCGAAGGGCAGTTTGGCTGGCTGCTGCTAATTATCTTCACCACTCTCGCCCTCACCGGGCCGGGCCAGTGGCGGCTGCAGCGTAAGGCAACGGAGAGGTTCGCATGACCCAGGTTAACGACGTTCGCGACGCACACGTTGAGACGACGCCCGCGCGGGCGGTTTCGCCCTGGCAGCCGCTGAGCCAGCCGGTGTTCCGCATGCTGTGGATCGCCACGGTGGTCTCTAACGTCGGCTCATGGATGAGCGACGTCGGCATCAACTGGAGCATGCTCACGCTCAGCGCCGACCCGCTGGATATCGCGCTGGTGCAGGCCGCCAGCAGCCTGCCGATGTTCCTCTTCGCACTGCCGTCCGGGGTGATGGCGGACATCGTTGACCGGCGTAAATACCTGCTCTTCTCTCAATTATGGGTGTTCATCGCCGCCGCCGGGCTGACGGTGCTCTCCTTCACCGGACACGTCACCCCTACCGTTCTGCTGGTGGCGACGTTCCTGCTGAGCGTGGGCGCGGCGATGAGCTCGCCGCCGTTCCAGGCCGTGGTGCCCGATCTGGTGAGCAAGCCGGAGCTGGGTGCCGCCGTGGCGCTGAACTCGCTCGGGGTGAACATCAGCCGGGCGATTGGCCCCGCGCTGGGCGGTTTTCTGCTTTCGCTCGCCGGGCCGTGGATGGTGTTTGCCCTGAACGCGCTGTCCGTGGTGGGCGTAGCGTGGGTGCTGTGGCGCTGGCGTCCGGCCCCGTCCGTGCAGCGCCTGCCGCCGGAGCACTTCTTCTCCGCGGTGCGCTCCGGCATTCGCTACGTGCACGCCGCGCCAGTGCTGCGCAACGTGCTGGTGCGCACCGTGGCCTTCTTCGTTTTCGGCAGCGCGGGCTGGGCACTGCTGCCGCTGGTGGCGCGCCGCGAGCTGGGCTTAGGCCCGGCGGGCTACGGCGTGATGCTGGCGTGCATTGGTCTGGGGGCGATTGCCGGGGCGATCCTGCTGCCGCGCCTGCGCCAGCGGCTGAACGCCGATCGGCTGATGGTGGCCGCGAGCCTGGTTTTTGCCCTCACCATGCTGGCGCTGGCGTTCGTGCGCCACGTCTGGCTGCTGAACCTGTTTGAGTTCTTCACCGGCTTCGCGTGGATTGCGGTGCTCTCCACCCTCAACCTCGGCGCGCAGCGCAGCGCCGCCCGCTGGGTGAAGGCCCGGGCGCTGGCGGTCTACCTGACGGTGTTCTTCGGCTCGATGACCACGGGCAGCGCCATCTGGGGGCAGATCGCCTCTCAGTTTGGCACCCCAACCTCGCTGGTTGTCGCCACGCTGGGGATGGTGCTGGCAAGTGCAACGGTGTTCCGCTGGAAGCTGGAGAAAGATCCTGATTTGAACCTCGACCTGAGCGGCCAGCCGCTGGACGGCGTGGAGATTGAGCTGCCGAACGAGCGCGGCCCGGTGCTGGTGTCGCACGAGTACATCATAGACCCGCAGAACGCGAAAACCTTCCTGGAGGCGGTACACGAGCTGCGCCGGGTGCGCCGCCGCGCCGGGGCGATGAGCTGGGCGGTGTACGAGGATATTGAGCGCCCCGGCCTGTTTATTGAGACCTTCCTGATGGGCTCGTGGATTGAGCATCTGCGCCAGCAGGAGCGCCACACCATGAATGACCTCCTGCTGCAGAGCCGCGTTCTGGCTTTTCATCAGGGCACAACATCACCGGCAATTCGCTATCTGGTCGCGCCGGTATAACCATAACCATCACCTGTACAGGAACACACTATGGCAACGTTTAAGGCAAAAGACGGCACGCAGATTTACTACAAAGACTGCGGCGCGGGCAAACCGGTTCTCTTCAGCCACGGCTGGCCGCTGGACGGCGACATGTGGGATAGCCAGCTGAACTACCTGGCGGAGCGCGGCTTCCGCGCCATCGCCTTTGACCGTCGCGGCTTTGGCCGCTCGGATCAGCCGTGGAACGGCTACGACTACGATACCTTTGCGTCCGACATTAACGACCTGATCACCACCCTGGACCTCCAGGACGTGACGCTGGTGGGCTTCTCCATGGGCGGCGGCGACGTGACCCGCTACATCAACAACTACGGCAGCGGGCGCGTGGCCGGTCTGGCGCTGCTGGGCGCGGTCACGCCGATCTTTGGTAAATCCGACTCCTTCCCGCAGGGCGTGGATCAGAGCGTGTTCGACGGCATTCGCGACGGACTACGTAAAGATCGCGCCCAGTTCATCAGCGACTTCGCCACGCCGTTCTACGGCATCAACGCAGGGCAGACCGTTTCCGCAGGCGCGCTGACCCAGACGCTGAACATCGCCCTGCTGGCATCCCTGAAGGGCACCATCGACTGCGTGACCGCGTTCGGCGAAACCGACTTCCGCCCGGATATGGCGAAAATCGACGTGCCGACGCTGGTGATCCACGGCAGCAACGACCAGATCGTGCCGTTTGAAAGCACCGGCAAGCTGGCGGCGGAGATGATCAAAAACGCCACGCTGAAGGTGTACGACAACGCGCCGCACGGCTTCGCGCTGACCCACCAGGATCAGCTCAACGAAGATCTGCTGGCGTTTGTGAAGTCGCTGTAAGGTCCCGGGGCTGACGCCAGCAGGCGTCAGCCTGAATATGCACTTCCCGGCATACTAAATTTGAGCGTAGAACTCCCTCTCCCTTGTGACTAGTATTCCTTCATTTCAAAGGGAGACTACATAAGATGAATATCCAGTTTCTTAAGCGGCTAACACGAAAGTTTATCATCGCTATTTTAACATCCTCTTCATTTGTCACAGCCTGTACATTTAGCGTTATATGGTTCTATCTTGCGAATATTGACCGGCTTGATATTTTATATGATGCGTTGAGCGTGAGTAGCGCAGTAGGAATAATATTTGGGTTTACCCTTGTCTCACTACTTGGTTTCAGCCTTGTCATTTTTATCTCATCTTTCCTTGCTTACTTAATTTACACCGCACATGAGAAAGAGTTTGTTAAATACGAAGGTTTGACACATAGCTTTACCTCAATCTGTTTTGGTAATAGCGTTGTGATGTGCGTTGTGCTTATCGGAGCGTTCTGCTTACAATTTTTTCTTGATATAAATGGTTTTATCGTTCTTGCCTTAGCGATAGCCATAATACTGGCCGCATCGTATGGCTTATCCTACAGGCTTATGTTCAACGTTCAGTCATATAAGGATGTTGATGATACGCGTGATGTAAAATATTTACAGAAAAACGCCGTCAGAAACTGGCTGCCTCTGTTATTGATTGCCCCTGCATTTACACAAATCTTCCCACTCATTTTTATCGCGGGTCAACTAGATTTTAGCGAAGAAAGTAATACGTTATTACAGGTTATCATTTTCCTTGCACTCTCGGTCGCGATGATTATTGTGGGTATTTTCCCAGGAATGATCCTGATAAACGAAAAGAAAAATAAAAGTTTATTGCAAATAATCACTTATACACTAATTATTATTCCTGTCAGCATGCTTGTCCTGACAATGATTTTCCGCCCCACCCCCAATATGATCATTAACATGACCATGAACCTTTCCGGCATTAGCGACTGGCGCACACATCAATATTACATAGATACTCACACTCACCCGCCAGCGATGTTTGATGGTTTAACATGGAACACACGTTACTATAAAGATATCCCTTCGAGATTCTTTATCACCGGCGTAAACATTTTCTCGCTTGGAAACATTCAGCTTATTTGCCCTACGCAAATCAATCATGCCAGATCGCTGAGCCTGAAAACTACGCCAGACAACTTTGACGAATATGACCTTCGCATAAAACGGTTAAAAAACACCGCTATGAAATGTATCCCGTTTAAGAAGGATGAGATACATCAATGGGATTCGCCTATAGCTGAGCCTGTTTATTTTCAGAAAATTAAATCTACCGATGATAGCCTTTTATTAAAGTTGCTTCATGATATCAAGTAGCTTTTAAGAAACGCCCGCAGCGCGGGCGCTACTTAATCAATTCACCGTAAGCGGAGGCTCATGCTTCTGCCCAGGCTCACCGCGTTGTACAACGCCGTGCTCGCGCTCCGCCAGCAACCGACAAACCTCCGCATGCTTCTCCTCGGTAAAGGTAAAGCGCGACATAAAGCCCATGCGGATCAGCGACCCAATCGCCGGCAGCAGGCAAATCCCGAAGAACAGCCCAGACAGCACGCCTTCGCTCTGGATTTGCGCCTGCGGCACGTAGCCAATTATCGTCAGAAACACGCCGATGAGCCCGCCGCCCACCGCCACCGACATCTTGCCGGTAAAGGTCTGCCCGGAGAAGGTGATCGCCGCGCAGCGCTTGTGGGTGTGGTACTCCGCGTACTCGATGGTGTCGGCAATCATCGACGAGGTGAGGATGTTGGTCATCATCACGAACAGGGTGCTCAGGCCGAGCAGAATAAACAGCATCGTCACCTGTTGATACCCGACAAACCACATCACCACGCGCACCGCCACGTCCAGCCCGCAGAGGATCATAAATAGCTTCCGCTTCTGCATCCGGCGCGTCAGCATCGGGGCGACCAGGCACAGCACCGCCGCCACAATGCCCATCACGCCAATCGCCATCTGCAGGCTGCCGTCGCCCAGGTTGTTGATAAAGAAGTAGATATACAGCCCGCCCGCCACGTTGTGGAACACGCAGAAAAAGAACGACAGCAGGACGATAAACAGCGGCTTGTTCTGGCGCAGGTTGTGGAAGGTGTCGCGAATGGTCACCTTTTCCGGGCTCGGCGGTACGCGCTCTTTGATCTGCATAAAGCCGTTGAGCATCAGCGGCAGGCCCACCAGCATCATCACCAGCGCCGCCATAAAGTAGCCTTTATCGTTGCTGTACTGGGCGAAGAACGCCGCCAGCTTCGGGAAGAAGATATTGGCGCAGGCAATCCCGGCGTTCACCCCGAGCATTGCCGCCGTCACCGCGCGGGTGCGCTGGGCGGAGTCGTTGGTCATCACCGACGACATCGACCAGAACGGGATATCGGAGATGGCGTACAGCGTCCCCCACAGGATATACGTCACCCCGGCGTAGAGGATTTTGGTGGTCATGTCCGCTTCGATTTTATAGAACGACAGCAGCGTGACGCCGGTAATCAGCAGCGGCGCGATCAGCAAAAAGTGGCGAAACTTGCCGAACCGGCTGTTAATGGTGTCCATTATGCTGGCAAACAGCGGATCGTGAACCGCGTCCCACGCGCGGGCAATCAGGAAGATGGTGCTCGCCGCCAGCGCCGAGATCCCCAGCACGTCGGTGTAAAAATAGTTAATAAACGAACCCACTAAACCAAAGCTAAAACACTGACCTAAACCATAGCCAAAATAAGACCACAACTCGCGAGACGGTATTTTCATTGTCGTTGCCATAGTGCGTACCTGGTTGCCCGGCGACAGCGCGCCGGGTCGTTATTATTAGCCCTGCGGATTCGGGGCGATTTTGCGCAGCTTCTTCATCAGCGCAATTTCAGCGCGTGAGAACGGAATCCCGTTCTCCTCAAACACGTCGTGGAACCAGAGGCGACAATAGTCCGTGGACTCCTTCATCACTACCGGCCACGGCAGCCACGTCTGGGTCTTGCCGCGCACCAGCCCCCACTGATAGGGCGCAACCTTCGCCATGTACATCAGAGGAAGCTGCTCTTCGATGGTGCTGCCCACGTGGCGCGCCAGCCATTCGGTGCAGAACAGCGGGCGACCGAGCTTTTGCAGCTGCTGAATCATCGCCGTCATGCGCCCCGTGTGGGTGTAGGCGTGGAAGCTCACCACGTCCGAGAGCGCCAGCGCGGTCTGGTCCAGCGGGTGCTGGAAGAACGTCTCGCCCTCCTCTTCCGGCGGGACGCGCCACGCGCAGACGGTGAGCGGCTGGGTCGGGTCTTCTTCACGCACCCACTGGAACGCCAGCTTCATCAGCGCGTGGGCGCAGGTCTCCAGCTTCGCGTCGTACTGCACCTCCTGCGTGCCCGTCGCGAAAATGCCGCGGTTGCCCGGCTCGTTATACAGATCCCACAGCAGCACGCGCTTATCGTCGCGGAACTGGCGGACAACGTCGCGGATATAGCGTTCAATGTCTGCCCAGCAGTCGGGATCGCACACCTTATCGCGACCGGGGCTCGCCGCCGCCTGGCTGTTGTGCTTGCCCGGAACGGGCGGCTTTTGCGGGCCGAGGTACGGCTCGTCGCCGGAGAAGCCGCAGTCGTCCATCAGGGTCAGCATGGTGCTGAACCCGTGACCGTCGGCAATCGTCAAAAAGCGGTCGATGCGCGCCATCAGCCCGTCGCGGTCATGCTCCCAGACGATAAACGGCAGGTTGATGCGCAGGGTGTTGTAGCCCGCCTCCGCCGCCCAGCCCAGCTCGCGGTCAATGGTTGCGGCATCGAAGGTCTCTGCCTGCCAGATATCGGTCCAGTTCACCGCCGTCGACGGCAAATAGTTAAACCCGCACAGCCAGCCTTTTTGCTCATACCACGCCTGTGCCTGCTCCCTGCTCCACTGCTCTTTCATTACGCATCCTCTTACTGATAATGTTTAGCTAATAAATATTAGCTGCGGGATAAATGCGCAAATCACGGCGTTTAGAAAAGCGATGCCCCTCACAAAGTTCACGCTTCGATGAATGAGAAACGTGATCGACGGCGCTAAAGCGTGCGGTTAGGGTATGATGCGAAGTCGCGAAAGGGAGAGGACGGATGAAGCGAAAAACAAAAGTGACGATGAATGATATTGCGCGGGCGGCAGGGGTGTCGCAGGCGACGGTATCGCTGGTGCTTAACCAGGCCCGCAACATCAAGCTCAGCGACGACACCCGCCAGCGGGTGATTAGCGTCGCCACCGAGCTCGGCTACGACCGCCTCCCCACCGTTCACGCGCCGCGCAACCAGGAAGAGATCGCCCTGCTGGTCAGCTCGCTGCAGAGCTTTGACCCGTTTATCGACGCCATCAGCCAGGCGCGGGAAGCGGCGTGGCGCAACGAGACCCTGCTCACCGTCTACGACTACGGCGACGACATCGAGCTGGCGCTGAACATTATCCGCCAGCTGGAGAAGCGCAACTGCATCGGGATTATTCTCGCCTCTCCGGTCACCACGCTGGTGGACATGACGGCGTTTCACGACTGTACCCGCATCCCGCTGGTGCTACTCAACCAGCGAGACCCCGGCTCGCCGCTGCTGCCGTCGTTTATCCCGGACGACTACGCAAACGCCTTCCAGGTCACTAAACACCTCATCGCCTGCGGGGCCACGCGCATCGCCCACATCACCGGCGAGAGCTGGATGGAGGCCTCCCGCCAGCGACTGGCAGGCTACCAGGCGGCGCTACAGCAGGCCGGACTCGCGTGCGACGACGGCCTGGTGCGCCAGACCAACTGGCAGTTCAGCGAGTCCTTTACCGCCACCACCTCTCTGCTGGAACTGGCCGAACGCCCGGACGCCATCTTCTGCGCCAGCGACTGGCTGGCGATTGGCTGCTATCAGGCGCTGGCGGTGAACGGCGTGCGCATTCCGCAGGACATGCTGCTGGCGGGCTACGACGACCAGAAGATCTCCGAGCAGCTCACCCCGCCGCTGACCAGTATTCAACTGCCCTACAGCGAGCTGGGACGGCTGGCGGTGGAGTACCTGTGCAATGAGGAAGATGCCGCCACGCACGTGACGCTGGCGGGCAGGCTGAAAGTGCGCGCATCAAGCCTCGTCTGAGGTAAACACCATGCCCGCGTAGGGCTTCTCGCGACACGCCGCCAGCCGCGCGGCGAGGCTGCCCACGTGCAGCTCCAGCTTATGCCCGTCCGGGTCGAGAAAATAGAACGACGCCCCCTCGCTTTTGTTCTGCTTCCAGACGGTGACGCCCGCCTGCTCAAGCCTTTGCGAGAACGGTTCAAAATCCTCTTCCGCCACGGTAAACGCGTAGTGGGTGTAGTCGCTCTCCTGCGGCGGCACATACCGGCGCGCCTCGTCGTACGACAGGCAGATCCACAGATCGCCGCAGGTGAGATAGGCCCCTGTATTCCAGCGGGCGTGCAGCGTCAGACCAAGCAGTTCGTGCCAGAAGGTGACGCTTTTTTGCAGGTCGCTGACCGCGAGGGTCAGGTGGTTGAGAGATTGCAGCATGACGTGCCCTTTTGTTTTTCGCGCCGGACGTGGTACGGTAAAGAGATGAACATAAACCACGCCGTCCTCACCGTAAACCGCTGGTGGCTGCCTTCTTAAAGGCGGCACGGAGTAGTTTTCCCCATTTTCAGATAGCCGCCGAAAGGCGGCTTTCACTTTTCTAAGACCCCTTTCGGCATTACAACGTTAAGGAGTCTTTATGAACGCACCCACCATCCTCACCGGCGATCGCCCAACCGGCCCGCTGCACCTCGGCCACTTCGTCGGATCGCTGCGCCAGCGCGTGGCGCTCCAGCACACACACAACCAGTTTGTGCTGATTGCCGACCTGCAGGGGCTGACCGACAACGGCAGCAACCCGCAAAAAATTCGCGACAACATCCCCGAAGTGCTGGCCGACTACCTCGCCGCCGGCATCGACCCGAACATGACCACGATCTGCCTGCAGTCCGCCCTGCCCGCCCTCGCCGAGCTGACGATGCTGTATATGAACATCGTCACCGTCGCCCGCGTGGAGCGTAACCCGACGGTGAAAAACGAGATTGCACAGAAGGGCTTCGCCCGCTCGCTGCCGGTCGGGTTTATGGCCTACCCCATCAGCCAGGCGGCGGACATCACCGCGTTCAAGGCCGAGTGCGTGCCCGTCGGCGACGACCAGCTGCCGATGATTGAGCAGACCAACGAGATTGTGCACAAGATGAATAGCCTGCTGCCCGCTCCGGTGCTGCGCCACTGCAAGGCGATGCTGAGCGATACCAGCCGCCTGCCCGGTATCGACGGCAGCGCCAAGATGTCGAAATCGCTGGGCAACACGCTGCATCTTTCGGCCAGTGAAGAGACCATTCACCGTGCGGTCAGCGCGATGTACACCGACCCGAACCACCTGAAGGTGAGCGACCCGGGGCAGATTGAGGGGAACGTGGTGTTTACGTACCTGTCTCTTATACACATCTGACGCTGCCGACGCCGGA
>NZ_JAAQOK010000038.1:0-48536 GCF_011683705.1 Enterobacter sp. 725m/11
TGTTAAAGAGCAGTGCCGCTTCGTTTTCGCTGCGGCGCGGGGTGTGCATATTACGCTTTCCCGCTTCAGAGTCAAGCGTTTATTTCGCTGTTCTCTGCTGACCCGGCGGCGTGTGTGCCGTTGTTCCGTGTCAGTGGAGGCGCATTATAGGGAGTAATTCCGAAGCTGCAAGGATAAAGTGAAAATTATTTACCAACTGCTCACTTTCCAGGCAAAACGCATCCCAGCCCTCAATTTTCGCCTGGTTTTTAAACAAAAACGAGCCGCAAGCGGCTCGTTTTTGCGTTTTGTGACTTACTGCACTGCCACAATACGATCGTCGTTGGCTTCCAGACGGATAACTTTGCCCGGAATCAGTTCTCCGGAGAGGATCTGCTGCGCCAGCGGGTTTTCGATCTGCTGCTGAATAGCACGTTTCAGTGGACGCGCACCATAAACCGGATCGTAACCATTCTCGCTCAGCAGCTTCAGCGCATCGTCGGAGATGTGAATTTCATATCCACGCTCTTCCAGACGTTTGTACAGACGCTGCAGCTGGATCTGCGCAATCGACGCAATGTGTTTCTCACCCAGAGGGTGGAATACCACCACTTCGTCAATACGGTTAATGAACTCCGGACGGAAGTTATGGCTCACCACACCGAGCACTAGATCCTTCATATGGCTGTAGTCAAGTTCACCGAAACGTTCCTGAATCAAATCGGAACCCAGGTTCGAGGTCATGATGACGACCGTATTACGGAAATCGACCGTTCTCCCCTGCCCGTCCGTCAGACGACCATCATCCAGCACCTGAAGCAGGATGTTGAACACATCCGGATGCGCTTTTTCCACCTCATCCAGCAGGATGACGGAATAAGGACGCCGGCGCACCGCTTCGGTCAGGTAGCCGCCCTCTTCATAACCAACATATCCCGGAGGCGCACCGACCAGACGCGAGACGGAGTGTTTCTCCATGAACTCGGACATGTCGATACGCACCATCGCATCGTCGCTGTCGAACATAAAGTTTGCCAGCGCTTTACACAGTTCGGTTTTACCGACACCGGTCGGCCCCAGGAACAGGAACGAACCGATCGGGCGATTTGGATCGGAAAGCCCAGCACGGCTACGGCGAATAGCGTTGGAGACCGCTTCAACCGCCTCGTCCTGACCAATCACCCGCTGATGCAGATCCTGCTCCATACGCAGCAGCTTATCGCGTTCGCTTTCCATCATGCGCGCCACCGGAATACCGGTCCAGCGAGCGAGCACTTCGGCAATTTCGGCATCCGTCACTTTATTACGTAACAGACGCATGGTTTTGCCTTCAGACTGCGTGGCGATCTCAAGCTGTTTCTCCAGCTCAGGGATTTTGCCGTACTGCAGTTCAGACATACGTGCCAGGTCACCCACACGGCGAGCCTGCTCAATGGCAATTTTGGCCTGTTCGAGTTCCGCTTTAATGGTCTGCGTGCCAGAGAGGGAGGCTTTCTCGGCTTTCCACTCTTCTTCCAGCTCAGAATACTGGCGCTCTTTATCGTCCAGCTCTTCATTGAGCATATCCAGGCGTTTCTTACTGGCTTCATCAGACTCTTTTTTCAGCGCCTGCTGTTCCAGCTTGAGCTGAATGATGCGGCGGTCGAGTCGGTCCAGTTCTTCCGGCTTCGAGTCAATCTGCATACGAATGCTCGACGCCGCTTCATCGATCAGGTCGATTGCTTTATCAGGCAACTGACGATCGGCGATATACCGATGCGAAAGCGTCGCCGCCGCAACGATGGCCGGGTCAGTAATCTGTACATGGTGGTGCAGTTCATAACGCTCTTTCAGACCACGCAGGATCGCGATGGTATCTTCAACGCTTGGCTCAGCAACAAACACTTTCTGGAAGCGACGTTCCAGAGCGGCATCTTTCTCAATGTACTGACGATACTCATCAAGCGTAGTGGCACCGACACAGTGAAGTTCACCACGCGCCAGCGCAGGTTTCAGCATGTTCCCGGCATCCATCGCGCCGTCGGCCTTACCAGCCCCCACCATGGTGTGCAGTTCGTCGATAAACAGAATGACGTTGCCTTCCTGTTTCGCCAGGTCGTTAAGCACGCCTTTCAAACGCTCTTCAAACTCACCGCGGTATTTCGCACCGGCCACCAGCGCGCCCATATCCAGCGCCAGTACGCGGCGGCCTTTCAACCCTTCCGGCACTTCACCGTTTACGATACGCTGCGCAAGCCCTTCAACGATGGCAGTTTTACCGACCCCCGGCTCACCAATCAGTACCGGGTTGTTTTTGGTACGACGCTGCAGTACCTGAATCGTACGACGGATCTCTTCGTCACGGCCGATAACCGGGTCAAGTTTGCCCTGCTCGGCACGTTCGGTCAGATCGACCGTAAATTTCTTCAAAGCCTGACGTTGGTCTTCGGCTCCCTGATCGTTCACGCTTTCACCTCCGCGCATTTTCTCAATCGCCTGAGTCACATTGGCGGTGGTCGCACCGGCAGATTTCAGCAGGTCGGTCAAGGTACCGCGTGATTCAAGCGCCGCCAGAACAAAGAGCTCCGACGAAATAAAGTTGTCCCCACGTTTTTGCGCCAGCTTGTCGCAAAGGTTCAGCACGCGCACCAGATCCTGAGACGGCTGCACATCGCCGCCGGTACCTTCTACCTGCGGTAAACGGCTCAGCGCCTGATCGATAGCGGTGCGTAACTGGCCAGCATTAATGCCAGCAGACGTTAATAAAGGACGTATCGATCCCCCTTCCTGATTCAGCAAGGCGCTCATTAAATGAAGAGGTTCGATGAATTGGTTGTCGTGCCCCAGTGCAAGGGACTGGGCATCGGCGAGAGCAAGCTGGAATTTATTAGTAAGACGATCCAGACGCATAACTCCTCCCATAACAGGTCAAATTTGCTACTGGAGATTAAATGAGGTCATCCCTCAATTATTCAAGGTTAATGACCTGAATTATGTGAAAAGAAAACGGCACGTGCCGGATCGTCTTGATTCTTTAGGTTATATCAGCCAAATGAAACTTGCCATACGACCCGTCGTCTTGTCGCGGCGATAGGAGAAAAAATCATCCTTTTCGGTGAACGTACAGCGATCGCCGCCGAAGATCTGCGTTACGCCAATATTATTCAGACGCTGGCGGGCAAGCTGGTAAATATCCGCCAGATATTTTTCCCCGGCAGGCAGGAAGGCCTCAATGGCTTGCGGATCTTTTTCCATAAATGCTTCGCGAACCTCCGGCCCCACTTCAAAAGCATGAGGGCCAATCGCCGGACCTAGCCAGGCCATGATATTGGCGGGATCATCATTGAAGCAGGCGACGGTCTCTTCCAGCACGCCCTCGCATAAGCCACGCCAGCCCGCGTGCGCTGCTGCCACCTCCGTACCGGCACGGTTACAAAACAGAACCGGCAGACAATCGGCGGTCATTACGGCACAAACCGTGCCCGGCGTATTACTGTAAGAAGCATCGGCGCGTTTGGAAGCGTAAGGTTCTCCCGTCAGCTTCAGTACCGCTTTGCCGTGAACCTGCTCCAGCCAAACCGGCTTCGACGGCAGATTTCCTGCAGCAAACAGACGCGTGCGGTTCTCTTCAACGTGTTCCGGGCTATCGCCGCAGTGCGCACCGAGGTTTAAAGACTCCCACGCGCCCTGGCTCACGCCGCCAATACGGGTCGAACTACAGGCGGCCACGCCTGCAGGCAGCGGCCACTCCGGGACAATCAGTTTGGTCATAACCAGTCCACTTGATCCTTATGTTCTTCGAAATCGGCACGCATGGCATCAATGAGTTCCACCATATCCTGCGGGATAGGCGCATGCCATTCCATCTGAATACCACTGATCGGGTGATAAAGACGCAGCATGGTCGCATGCAGCGCCTGACGATCGAATTTACGCAGTACGCTGATGAACTCATCCGACGCGCCTTTTGGCGGACGCGGACGACCGCCGTACACCTGATCCCCCACCAGCGGATGGGTAATGTGCGCCATGTGAACGCGGATCTGGTGAGTACGACCGGTTTCCAGGCGCAGGCGCAGGCGGGTATGAATACGGAAATGCTCCATAATGCGATAGTGCGTCACCGCCGGTTTACCCATCGGATGCACCGACATATGGGTACGTTTCGTCGGGTGACGGCTGATCGGCTCTTCTACCGTGCCGCCAGCGGTCATGTGTCCAATCGCCACCGCTTCATATTCGCGAGTAATCTCACGCAGCTGCAGCGACTCCACCAGACGGGTCTGAGCGGGAACGGTCTTCGCCACCACCATCAGACCGGTGGTGTCTTTATCCAGACGGTGAACGATGCCTGCACGTGGGACATCCGCAATCGGCGGATAATAATGAAGAAGTGCGTTAAGTACCGTACCGTCTGGATTCCCTGCGCCCGGATGAACAACCAGGTCGCGCGGCTTGTTGATCACCAGAATGTCATCATCTTCATAGACGATGTCCAATGGGATATCCTGCGGCTCGAAGCGGATTTCCTCTTCGATTTCAGCATTGATGGCAACAGCTTCCCCACCAAACACTTTCTCTTTTGGTTTGTCCCAGATCTTGCCGTTTACCAGCACGCGCTGGTCAAGGATCCATTCTTTTATGCGTGAACGCGAATAATCAGGGAACAATTCGGCCAAAGCCTGATCTAAGCGTTGACCGAGCTGATTTTCGGAGACTGTTGCGGTGAGTTCTACTCGTTGTGCCATAAACTGCTTCTTTGTTTAACGTTGGGTTTTACGGCTTTGCCGTTTAATATAGTGTGCTATTGTAGCTGGTCTTAATCGGGAGCAGGAACAGAGTTTCTCCCGGACAAACATTTGAGGAAAGTCAAAACGTCATGACGCGCATGAAATATCTGGTGGCAGCGGCCACGTTGAGCCTGGCTTTGGTGGGCTGCTCCGGTTCGAATGAACAGGTCCCTGACAATCCGCCGAATGAAATCTATGCGACTGCACAACAAAAGTTGCAGGACGGTAACTGGAAACAGGCGATAACGCAACTGGAAGCGTTGGATAATCGCTATCCATTTGGTCCGTATTCGCAGCAGGTACAGTTAGATCTTATCTACGCCTACTACAAAAATGCCGATCTGCCGCTGGCTCAGGCAACTATCGATCGTTTCATGCGTCTGAACCCGACTCATCCTAACATCGACTACGTCATGTACATGCGCGGCCTGACCAACATGGCGCTGGACGACAGCGCCCTGCAGGGCTTCTTCGGCGTAGATCGCTCCGACCGTGACCCGCAGCATGCGCGCGACGCCTTCAATGACTTCTCCAAGCTGGTGCGCGGCTATCCGAACAGTCAGTACGTCACCGACGCGACCAAACGTCTGGTGTTCCTGAAAGATCGTCTGGCGAAATATGAGTACTCCGTTGCGGAATACTATACCCGCCGTGGCGCATGGGTTGCCGTGGTTAACCGCGTAGAAGGTATGCTGCGTGATTACCCGGATACTCAGGCAACGCGTGACGGCCTGAAGCTGATGGAAAATGCTTACCGTCAGATGCAGATGACCGCTCAGGCTGAAAAAGTGGCGAAAATCATCGCCGCGAACAGCAGCAACACGTGATAGCGTTTCAATGCAAAACGGCAGCCCGAAGGCTGCCGTTTTTTTATTCAATTCAGACATCCGCTGAAGCGCTTTAGCCTCAACACATCCCGTCAACTATGACCGCAATTCGTACCTTCCACAAGGTAAATCTCATCTCTTCCTGCCCTGCCTCACAAAAAAGATTCCCTGACAAAAACCGACAAAATAACGTGATCTAAATCACACATTTTGACATTAGGTCGGGTATGCTGGAATCACCAAGACGGAAAGACAAGAGGTAAAATTTATGACAATGAACATTACCAGTAAACAAATGGAAATTACTCCGGCAATTCGCCAGCACGTCGCAGACCGTCTCGCCAAACTGGATAAATGGCAAACACATTTGATTAATCCACATATCATCCTGTCCAAGGAGCCCCAGGGTTTCATCGCTGACGCAACTATCAATACTCCAAACGGCCATCTGGTCGCCAGCGCAAAACATGAGGATATGTACACCGCTATTAACGATTTGATCAACAAGCTGGAACGGCAGCTCAATAAAGTGCAACACAAAGGTGAAGCCCGTCGCGCCGCAACGTCGGTGAAAGACGCCAGCTTCGCGGAAGAAGTTGAAGAAGAGTAATCCTTTAAATTGAGTGTACCGCCAACGCGCCTTCGGGCGCGTTTTTTATTGACAGGGTGAAAACAGTACGGGTACTTTAACGGTATCAAACACAGGATGACTTTATGAAACTTACGCCGTTCTTCTTCGCATTCTTTTTTACCTTCCCCTGAACGGGAGGCGTTTCGTCGTGTGATAAAGAATGCGAAGACGAACAACAAGGCCTCCCACACCGGGGGGCCTTTTTTATTGATAACGATAAAATGAGACAGGCAACACTATGACACCGGAAAACCCGTTACTGGATCTGCGAGTAAAAATCAGCGCGCTGGATGAAAAATTACTGGCGCTGCTGGCCGAACGTCGCGCCCTCGCCGTTGAAGTGGGCAAAGCCAAGCTGGACTCCCATCGTCCGGTCCGTGACATCGACCGCGAGCGGGATCTGCTGGAACGTCTCATCCAGCTCGGCAAAGCGCATCACCTCGATGCCCACTACATCACCCGGCTGTTCCAGCTCATCATCGAAGATTCCGTTCTGACCCAGCAAGCGCTACTCCAGCAGCATCTCAATAAAACCAACCCGCACTCGGCGCGCATCGCCTTCCTCGGGCCTAAAGGCTCCTACTCTCATCTGGCCGCACGCCAGTATGCCGCACGTCATTTTGAAGAGTTTATTGAGAGCGGCTGCGCAAAATTCGCCGATATTTTTAACCAGGTTGAGACCGGCCAGGCGGATTACGCCGTGGTGCCGATTGAAAACACCAGTTCCGGTGCCATCAACGACGTCTACGATCTACTGCAGCATACCAGCCTGTCGCTGGTCGGCGAGCTGACGATCCCTATCGATCACTGCGTGCTGGTCTCCGGTTCAACGGACCTGAACACGATCGAAACGGTCTACAGCCATCCGCAGCCTTTCCAGCAGTGTAGCCAGTTCCTGAACCGCTATCCGAACTGGAAAATTGAGTACACCGAAAGCACCTCGGCGGCAATGGAAAAAGTAGCGCAAGCCAACTCCCCAACCGTTGCTGCGCTCGGCAGCGAAGCGGGCGGCGCGCTATATGGCTTACAGGTGCTGGAACGCAATCTTGCTAACCAGACGCAAAACATCACCCGCTTCGTGGTGCTGGCCCGCAAGGCAATCAACGTGTCAGACCAGGTGCCGGCGAAAACCACGCTGCTGATGGCGACCGGCCAGCAGGCGGGCGCGCTGGTAGAAGCCCTGCTGGTGCTGCGCAACCACAATTTGATCATGACCAGGCTGGAATCACGCCCAATCCACGGTAATCCATGGGAAGAGATGTTTTACCTCGATATCCAGGCCAACCTGGAATCTGCATCCATGCAGAAAGCCCTGCGCGAACTGGGTGAAATTACCCGTTCAATGAAAGTGCTGGGCTGCTATCCGAGCGAAAACGTCGTCCCGGTCGATCCAAGCTAGCATTCGATAAAACGGCTTTTCTTCATCCCTGCCACATTAACCGGCAGGGTGAAGACGGCTCCGGAAAGCGGATACTTCGCCACCTCCTCCGCATCCATATTTTCCCGCGTGGTGGTAATGAACAGCGTTTTCATATCATCGCCGCCAAAGCAGACCATCGTAGGGCAACGCACCGGCATGCGGTATTCTTCCAGTTGCTCCCCTTGTGGAGAAAAACGCGCGATACGCCAGCCGTCAAACAGCGCGCTCCAGTAGCAGCCTTCCACATCCATCGCCGCACCGTCCGGTATCCCTTCTCCCGCGTTAAACTGACGAAATACCTCACGCCTGCCGGGTTCGCCCTGCTCGTTAAGCGGCGTGCGGTAAATTACGCCGTTTGGCGTGTCTGAGGTAAACATCCACTGTTTATCCGGGGTAAACGCTAAGCCGTTGTGCCCGTGAATATCGCACTGGATCACTTTCGGCGTCAGGTCATTGTCGATGCGCATCAGCAGGGCGCCGTTGTAATCTCCCGGCCCCCAGAACGTGCCCGCATAGAACCGGCCCTGATAGTCGGTGCCCCCATCGTTAAAACGCGCCAGCTGCGGGTTAGAGGGGTTATCACACACCTTGCGGCGCAGCAGTCCGTGTTTATCGGTCAGCCAGATGCCCGTGCGCATCGCAACGATAAAACCACCCTGCTCGCGCAGCGCGAAACAGCCCACCTCCTCGTGGAAAGAGAGCACGGTATGTTCCGCCGTCGGCAGGTGGTAGCGGTGGATCTCCCCTTCCAGAATATCCGCCCAGTAAAGCGCATTTTCTTCTGCGCTCCACGTCGGGCATTCGGGCAGATGCCCGGTGTAGTTCAACAGCAGCTGCGGTTCAGCCATGACAGTTCCCCAAAATGAAAAAAGCCAGCATTGCTGGCTTTCAGTATATACATCATTGGATTACTGGCGACTATCATTTGCTTGGCGCAACAGCGTGCGGCTTTCACTCTGGAAACGCGTGGCGTAATCGCCGAACCAGTGCTCCACTTTGCGGAAGCTGTCGATAAACGCCTGCTTGTCTCCGTGCTCCAGCAGCGTAATGGCTTCGCCAAAGCGCTGATAGTAGCGCTTGATCAGCGCCAGGTTATTTTCAGACGACATGATGATGTCGGCGTAAAGCTGAGGATCCTGCGCAAACAGACGCCCGACCATCGCCAGCTCAAGACGATAGATCGGTGAAGAGAGCGCCAGCAGCTGTTCAAGCTGCACGTTCTCTTCCGCCAGATGCAGGCCGTAGGCAAAGGTCGCAAAGTGGCGCAGCGCCTGAATGAACGCCATGTTCTGATCGTGCTCGACCGCGCTGATGCGGTGCAGCCTCGCGCCCCAGACCTGAATCTGTTCCAGGAACCATTGATAGGCTTCAGGCTGACGGCCGTCGCAGTAAACCACCACCTGCTTTGCCAGGCTGCCGCTGTCCGGGCCAAACATCGGGTGCAGCCCGAGCACCGGGCCCGTATGCGCAGCCAGCATCGCCTGCAGAGGGCCGTTTTTAACGGAAGCCAGATCCACCAGAATGCAGTCTTTTGGTAAAGGAGGAAGCTTCCCGATGATCTGCTCCGTCACGTGGATCGGCACGCTGACGATAACCATTCCGGCATCTTTCATCAGTTCCGGTGCTTGTGCCCAATCCTCTTTTTCCAGAATGCGCACCTGATAGCCAGAAAGCGTCAGCATTTTCTCGAACAGACGCCCCATCTGCCCTGCTCCGCCAACAATCACCACCGGACGCAGGGACGGACAGAGGGTTTTAAAGCCCTTGTCGTTTTCGCTGGAATAGGATTCCCGCATCACGCGACGCAGAACATCTTCAATCAAATCCGGCGAAACGCCCAGCGCCTGCGCCTCTTTACGACGGGAGGCCAGCATTGAGGCTTCGCGCTCCGGGACGTAAATCGGCAGGCCGTATTTGCTTTTCACCTCACCGACTTCGGCAACAAGCGCCATACGGCGCGCCAGCAGGTCCAGCAGCGCCTTATCCACTTCATCAATTTGATCGCGCAGTGCGGTCAATTCAGCAACCATAACTACCCTCTTAAGCCAGACGCGTCGCCAGCTGGCCGCTTAAATCTTTATGGATCTCACGCAGCAGCGCATCGGTGGTTTCCCAGCTGATGCAGGCATCCGTCACGGAGACGCCGTGCTTCATCGCGCTGCGCGGCTGTTCTGATGACTGATTACCTTCATGAATGTTGCTCTCAATCATCAGGCCGATAATCGAACGGTTTCCGTCTTTGATCTGTGCGACCACGGATTCCGCAACCGCTGGCTGGCGACGGTAATCTTTATTCGAATTACCATGACTGCAATCTACCATCAGTGCCGGACGCAGTCCCGCCTGTTCCATCTCTTTTTCACACTGCGCCACGTCCGCCGGGCTGTAGTTTGGCGCTTTACCGCCGCGCAGGATCACATGACCGTCCGGGTTGCCCTGCGTTTGCAGCAGGCACACCTGGCCCGCCTGGTTGATCCCAACAAAGCGGTGCGGCATGGCGGCGGCGCGCATGGCGTTGATCGCCGTCGCCAGGCTGCCATCGGTACCATTTTTGAAGCCAACCGGCATCGACAGGCCAGACGCCATCTCACGGTGGGTTTGCGATTCAGTCGTACGCGCACCAATTGCGGACCAGCTAAACAGATCGCCCAGGTATTGCGGGCTGTTTGGATCCAGCGCTTCGGTTGCCAGTGGCAGCCCCATGCTGACCAGTTCCACCAGCAGGCGACGCGCAATCTTCAGGCCTGCTTCCACATCAAACGAGCCATCCATGTGCGGATCGTTGATCAACCCTTTCCAGCCGACGGTGGTACGTGGCTTCTCAAAATAGACGCGCATCACCAGATAGAGGCTATCGCTGACCTCCTCCGCTAATGCTTTAAATCGACGCGCATACTCAATGGCGGTTTCAGGATCGTGAATAGAGCAAGGACCACAAACCACCAGCAGGCGCGGATCGCGGCCGGCGATAATGTCAGAAATGGTCTGGCGAGAGTGCTCGATCTGAGCCTCCTGCGCGGCGCTCAGCGGAAACTCCGCTTTCAGTTGATCCGGGGTAATCAAAACCTGTTCGTCAGTGATATGTACGTTGTTCAGCGCGTCTTTTTGCATGATAGCGATCCTGTAAAGCTCGTTTGCGATAGTTGTTTTCCTCAGTGAGGTGAAACCACGATACCATAAAAAGTAAACATTTCAATCCAAAATACGTACATATTACTTTACAGTCGCATAATAAAGGCAAAAATCAGCCGCTAAAATCGTAAACTTTAAATTACACTCTAAATTTCTCCCGCCAGGCTATGCTGAAGAAAAAGGAGAAGGGTTATGCGATCGATTGCTTTCGTCCTGCTGTCGCTGTTTTTATCGGGCTGTCAGATTAATCCTTACACTTTCCAGCCCAACTGGACGAGCCCGGACTGGTTCAGCGCGGGTAAAGAAGACGCCATAAATGGCCTGCCGGTTAAAGATAACCAGACCCTGGCCGATAGTTTTAACGACCCCCACGTCGATCGTAATGAATATCTTCGCGGCTATGCTGATGGTCAGAAGAAAGTGTGTGAAGAAGGCTTTATTCATGCATGGGGATTAGCGGGCAAATCTTATCCAGCCAGTTGTGATACTGTTGAAAATGCAGCGAAACTGCATGCGTCATGGCAAAAAGGAATGGATGAAAGTATGCGTTCCAGCAGGCTTAATTAAGTCTGCTTTTATTCTTTGGAAAATAAACAACTGTAGGATTTAGCTTAGGTCAGCCATGGGCTATTTCTGACATAATGACGGTTCTGATAAACAATGGTATTCTGCCCGCAACTCTTAAGGACATCTATTTCCGGAGCGGTACGGCGGATTCTGGTGAAAAATTTATACTTGAACTCTTTGTTCCGACTCACTCTGGTGCTAATGCTGTTCCTTATGGTGGGCCCGGCGATGGCAGGCGCGCTCTCGGAGACAGATAAATCGGTACGTTCTATTGTCTCAGGCATAGTGAGCTATACGCGATGGCCGTCGCTTTCCGGTCAGCCTAAACTCTGCATCTATGCCACTTCTCACTATACGCACGCGCTCAGCGAAGACCAGGGGCATAACGAGTTACCTTATACCCCCGTTATTGTACGTAACGATCGGGAAGCCCTGGCCGCGACATGCGATGCTGTTTATTTCGGGACTGAACCACCTGCGAAACAACTTGAATTAATAAGTCAATATCAGGGCAGAGCATTGCTATTAATCTCAGAGCAAAATCCGGAATGTGTTATTGGCAGCGCCTTTTGCCTGATAATCGATCGTGGCCAGGTGCGATTTTCCGTCAATCTGGATGCGTTGACACGCAGTGGCGTCAGGGTTAACCCGGATGTATTGATGCTTGCACGGAATAAGCAGCATGGATAAAGATTTCATCTCGACGCAGCGTCCGACCTTTAAAAGAACGCTGAGGCGAAACAGCATGATAAGCGTCATCATCACAATGACGTTAATATGGCTGTTGCTCTGTTTTGCCTCGGTCGTAACATTAAAACAATACGCGCAAAAAAATCTCGAATTAACCGGCGCCACAATGAGCCACAGCCTTGAAGCCTCTCTGGTTTTCAACGATTCACTGGCGGCCAACGAAACGCTCGCTGCGCTGGGTAAGCAGGGGCAGTTTGCCGTAGCAGAAGTCATCAACGGGCATAAAAAGCGCTTTGCCTACTGGTCCTGGAACCCGAAGGATAATAACGACACGCTGGGGGCGCTGGTCAGCCGCTGGCTTTTCCCCGTTCCGGTTGCGCAGCCCATCCTGCACAACGGCGCGAAGATAGGTGAAATACGTCTTACCGCGCGTGACAGCCTTATCAGCCATTTCATCTGGATGTCGTTTGCCGTCCTCACCGGCTGTATTCTTTTTGCAACCGTCGTCGCGCTCACCATTACCCAGTCTCTGCACCGCGGCATGGTCACGGCGCTGCAAAATATCACCGACGTTGTGCATGACGTCCGCACCAATCGCAACTTTTCCCGTCGGGTGAAAGATGGGCGCATTGAAGAATTCCATCAGTTTGGAGAAGACTTCAACAGCCTGCTGGACGAGATGGAGGAGTGGCAGCTTAAGCTCCAGGCGAAAAACGCTCAACTGCTTCGTACCGCCATGCACGACCCGCTCACCGGCCTTGCTAACCGCGCTGCGTTTCGTAACAGTATTGCGGCATTAATGAATGACCCCTCGGCAAAAACAAACTCGGCCCTGCTCTTCCTCGACGGTGATAATTTTAAGTTTATTAACGACACCTGGGGACACGCGGCAGGAGACTGCGTGCTGATTGAAGTCGCCAGCAGGATGGTGGAATTTGGCGATAAACGCCACCAGTCCTACCGCCTTGGCGGTGACGAATTTGCCATGGTGCTGTACGGGGTGCATTCTGAACCAGAGGTTCAACACATTTGTGCTGCGCTAGCGCAGCAGTTTATCCGTCCGTTTGATCTGCATAACGGACAAAAAGCATCGATGTCACTCAGCATTGGCTTTGCTCTGGCGTGGGAAAATGCTTCCGTGGAAGCATTACTGGAGAGGGCTGACCGCAACATGTACCAGGTTAAAAACCAGCGTACGAAAACAATAAGTTAGAAAGGATACACTATGTTAAAACGTTACTTCGCGCCGTTAGTTATGGCCTCACTGGTTCTGGCAGGCTGTCAGTCGCCGCCCCAGGGCAAGTTCACACCTGAGCAAATCGCGGCGATGAAGTCATACGGTTTTAACGAACTGAACGGCGACTGGTCGCTTGGTATGTCGGACACCATCCTCTTTGATAAGAATGACGCCAGACTGCGCCCGGAAAGTGAAACACAGATCCAGTCTATGGCCTCTCGTCTGGCGAAAACTGGCCTGAATCACGCGCGAATGGACGGTCATACGGATAATTACGGTGAAGCAAGCTACAACGAAGCCCTGTCGTTAAAACGCGCCAATGCCGTGGCCGACGCGTGGGCGAAGGGCGCGAATATCCCGCGCAGCAATCTCACCACCCGGGGATTAGGCCAAAAATATCCGATTGCGAGCAACAGCACTGCACAAGGGCGCGCTGAAAACCGCCGGGTGTCAGTGGTTATCAGCGCGCCATAGGATTATTTAGCGGATGATTCGGTGAGCGACACGCCTGTTGCCGCTCGCCAGCGCAGCCAGTCAATCAGAACAAACAGCGCCAGACTCACGCCCATCACCGGCAAAGCCAGCCCCAGCAGTGCGCTGATGACCACGGTAACACCTCTTCCCCACCCTGACAGCGCCAGCCAGCTCTGAGCAAGCGTCTGCACCGGATTCATTGCCGACTGTGCCGGACGACGCATCCACCACATCCGGTATCCCCAGATGATAAGCACGCACAGGGCAAGGCCGAAAGCAACGAGCAGCAGCTGATTCACCAGCCCGAATAAGATCCCCATATGGAAATCCACGCCCCAGCGGGTCAGTTTTGCCATGAGCGGGAAGTCCTCGAATCGGGTTCTGTCGAGGATCTGCATCGTACCGGGATCAACCGCAACGGCGTCCACCTGAGTCGGCCAGCTGCGGTCGATTTCCGTTACTGTCCATGCGCGATCCATTGTTTTCGCCGGGCGGATCTCCAGCCTGTTGGCATCAATCCCCGCTTTACGCGCCGCGCTTAACACACCGTCAAACCGCGTCAGATCCATCGCCATTTCCGGCATCATCATTCCGCCGTGATGGCCACGGTGTTCGGCGTGCTCATCCACGCTCTCCGGCACGCCGGATAGCATCGTATTCACCTGCGGGGTTAGCCAGTTCAACTCAGCGCGCAGCTTATCAACATTCCCCCCCGCCCACTGGGACCAGGTCAGGCCGGTTGCAGAGAAGAGCAGCATGCCCCCCAGTAATATCCAGCCGAGCGTCACATGCACCCGACGGCGGTTCTGGAAGCGATTGTTAATCCGGCGTTTTGGTCGGGTATAAAACCACAGGGCAATCCCTCCCAGTGCGGCCACCCACATCCAGGAAGCGGCCAGTTCGCTATAGAGCCGCCCGATATCGCCCAGCATCAGAGAGGTATGCAGATAATCAATGGTCTGACGCAGCGGTAAAATCCCGCTGGTGCCGTACACCGTCATATCTCCCCGCACCGCCAGGCTTACCGGATCGATAAAGATCGCCCGGTTTTCCGAGGGCCCCAGCGTCGGGTCAGCAAACATCACGCGGGTGGTTTCACCTTCAACCAGTCCCGGACGAACGGCGTGCAAACGTAGATCTGAGCCAACGGCCTTTTCCGCCGTGGCGATTTGTTCCGCCAGCGGCTTCGGCTCGCCCACGGAATCCGTATGGAGCGCGTGCCGGTAGAGCGCATTCTCGAGCTGCGGGGTCGCCACGTACAGCGTACCGGTCAGCGCGGCGAAGAAGATAAACGGGCCGACAAATAGCCCGACGTAGAAATGGAGGCGACGCAGCAGGTTTCCCCATGCCGCGCGCGGTGTGCAGGTAGTCATACTTTTCCTTTTTAAGGCAGTAAGTTATCGGTTTATTTTTTTAAAGGGAAAAAGCAGACTGCCGCGGCGGCGCGCGGGTATCAGGGTAAAGCCAGGGGAAAAAGTGCCAGTGGCTGACCGCCTGACGCGGCGGCTTAACGCGAAGCCTTTGCAGCACGATACTGAGCAGCACAATCAGCGCGAGCATCACGCCCGGCACGTGGGCTAACAGCACGCAGTAGCCACAGGCTTCCGCATGGTCAACCGGCATCGTGTGCGGCATATCGCCGTGATGCTCGTCCATCGACATCATGCTCATGTCATGATGCATGCCCGGTATGGCGCTCATGGGGTCTTTCTGCAACGAGACGGAGATAAGGGGTGCCACCACGATCAGCAGGATCGCAAACAGCGCGGTCAATGCCGCTGCGCGTTTCCGGTTAGGCTGATGCAGTACGTTATCCACGTCCCCTCCATTCAAGAGGCAAGCATTGTAAATGATTTATGACGAAAGGGTTAATGCGAGAGGTGCGATGGGATAAAAAAAGGGCCAGCCTTTCGGCCAGCCCTTTCTAACAGGATGTCGCTTAAGCGAATCTTAGTTCAGACGCTCTTTAATACGAGCAGACTTACCAGTACGCTCACGCAGGTAGTACAGTTTAGCTTTACGTACAGCACCACGACGTTTAACAGCAATGCTGTCAACTACCGGAGAGTGAGTCTGGAAGACACGCTCAACGCCTTCGCCGTTGGAAATTTTACGAACAGTGAATGCAGAGTGCAGACCGCGGTTACGAATAGCGATAACCACGCCCTCGAATGCCTGCAGACGTTTTTTGGAACCTTCAACAACCCATACTTTCACTTCCACGGTGTCACCTGGACGGAAGGAAGGTACGTCCTGCTTCATCTGCTCTTGTTCAAGTTGCTTAATAATGTTGCTCATAATTTAATCTCTTATCCTGGGTAAACTGATATTCGGGAGCGTATTACGCATTCCCATCATGTTCATGCTGCTGGTGCGCGTGTTCAGTTTTGAACTCGGCCAGCAACTTTGCTTGCTCTTCAGTCAGAGCCAGGTTTTCCAGAAGTTCAGGTCTTCTAAGCCAGGTTCGGCCCAGCGACTGCTTCAAACGCCAGCGACGTATCTCGGCATGGTTTCCTGACAGTAACACTGCCGGTACTTCCATCCCTTCTAACACTTCAGGACGAGTATAGTGTGGACAGTCCAGCAATCCATCGGCAAAGGAATCTTCCGTTGCCGAAGCTTCATGGCCCAGTACCCCCGGAATAAACCGGGCGACGGAGTCAATCAGCGTCATTGCCGGTAACTCACCACCGCTGAGAACGTAATCGCCGATAGACCATTCTTCGTCAATCTCGGTTTGAATTACGCGCTCATCTATCCCTTCGTAGCGCCCACAGACCAGAATCAGTTTTTGATTCGTCGCCAGTTCGCTCACGCCCGCTTGATCAAGCTTGCGTCCCTGAGGTGACAGATAAATCACCTTTGCGCCTTCACCTGCCGCGGCTTTTGCTGTGTGAATGGCGTCCCGTAAGGGTTGCACCATCATTAACATCCCCGGTCCGCCGCCGTAAGGACGATCGTCCACGGTACGGTGCCGGTCATGAGTAAAGTCACGAGGACTCCAGCTCTGGATGCTCAGCAGGCCATTCTTTACTGCCCGGCCAGTTACCCCGTAATCGGTAATCGCGCGGAACATTTCAGGAAACAGGCTAATTATGCCAATCCACATAGCGCCGTCTTTTACCGTTTATCCGGAGAATTTAAAAACCAGGATCCCAATCTACTTCAATGGTTTGAGTAGCGAGATCGACTTTCTTGATAACCTGTCCATCGAGGAACGGGACCAGCCGCTCCTTGATGCCAAATGCATCTTTCAGGTTTGCCTTAATGACGAGAACGTCATTTGACCCGGTTTCCATCATATCGATGACTTTCCCCAGGCTGTAACCTTCAGTGGTGACTACCTGGCAGCCCATAAGGTCTTTCCAGTAGTAGTCGCCCTCTTCCAGCTGTGGCAACTGCGACGAATCCACGACAATTTCACAATTAGTCAGCGCATTCGCGGCATCACGATCGTCAATGCCTTTCAGCTTGATGATGATGTCCTGATTGTGGTGACGCCAGCTTTCCAGCTCGACCTCTTCCCACTTACCAGCTTTCTGGATGAACCAGGGCTGGTAATCAAAAATGCTATCAGCGTCTTCAGTGGAGGAAAACACTCTGAGCCAACCACGGATACCGTAGCAAGAACCCATTTTTCCCAATACGATCGGTTCAACAGGTGCTTTATTGCTCATCATGACCACCGTGACAGATTAAGCTGCTTTGTTTGCTGCTTTGATCAGCGTAGCAACGCGATCGGAAACAGTAGCGCCCTGGCCAACCCAGTGAGCGATACGATCCAGATCCAGACGGGTTTCTTCTTCTGCGCCAGAGGCCAGTGGGTTGAAGAAACCAACGCGCTCAATGAAGCGACCGTTGCGTGCATTACGGCTGTCAGTCACAACAACCTGGTAGAACGGACGCTTTTTAGCGCCGTGACGTGCTAAACGAATAGTTACCATAACATCCTCTTGTGTGAATAAAACAACCGGGCCCCATCGAGGAACGGAGCCCGGGTGTCATATTAAAAGCCCGAAAATTTTACTCATTTTCGGGCAAAAAGCAATCTCAAAAGCGATTAACGCCCTGGAAAACCGGGAGGCATCATGCCTTTCATGCCGCGCATCATCTTCGCCATGCCGCCTTTCTTCATTTTCTTCATCATGCGCTGCATGTCGTCGAACTGTTTCAGAAGGCGGTTAACGTCCTGCACCTGCATGCCGCAACCGGCAGCGATACGGCGCTTACGGGAACCTTTGATGATTTCTGGCTTGGCTCGTTCTTTCAGCGTCATGGAGTTAATGATCGCCTCCATACGCACCAGCACTTTGTCATCCATCTGGGATTTAACGTTGTCAGGGATCTGGCCCATGCCCGGCAGTTTGCCCATCAGGCTTGCCATGCCGCCCATGTTTTTCATCTGACGCAGCTGCTCAAGGAAGTCGGTCAGATCGAAACCGTCGCCTTTTTTCAGCTTGCTGGCGAGCTTTTCAGCCTGCGCGCGGTCGACCTTGCTCTCGATATCTTCGATCAGCGACAGCACGTCGCCCATGCCGAGGATACGGGAGGCGATACGGTCCGGGTGGAACGGCTCCAGCGCTTCGGTTTTCTCGCCCACGCCGAGGAACTTGATCGGCTTACCGGTGATATGACGAATAGAAAGCGCCGCACCGCCGCGGGCGTCGCCGTCGACTTTGGTCAGCACCACGCCGGTTAACGGCAGCGCTTCGTTAAACGCTTTCGCGGTATTCGCCGCATCCTGACCGGTCATGGCGTCAACGACAAACAGGGTCTCTACCGGGTTGATAGAAGCGTGCACCTGCTTGATTTCGTCCATCATCGCTTCGTCAACGTGCAGACGACCGGCGGTATCCACCAGCAGCACGTCGTAGAATTTCAGCTTCGCTTCTTTCAGCGCGGCGTTAACGATGTCGACAGGCTTCTGGGCAACGTCGGACGGGAAGAAGTCCACGCCGACCTGCTCGGCCAGCGTTTCCAGCTGCTTGATCGCCGCCGGGCGATAGACGTCCGCAGAGACCACCAGCACTTTCTTCTTGTGCTTTTCGCGCAGGAATTTACCCAGCTTACCGACGCTGGTGGTTTTACCCGCACCCTGCAGGCCCGCCATCAGCACCACGGCCGGCGGCTGAGCCGCCAGGTTAAGCACCTGGTTCTCTTCGCCCATCGCCGAAACCAATTCGTTACGAACGATTTTGACGAACTCCTGACCCGGGGTCAGGCTCTTGTTAACTTCATGACCAACCGCCTTCTCTTTTACGCGGTTGATAAAATCACGAACAACCGGCAACGCCACGTCTGCTTCCAGCAGCGCCATGCGCACTTCGCGCAGCGTTTCCTTGATGTTCTCTTCAGTAAGGCGTCCGCGGCCGCTGATGTTGCGCAGCGTGCGCGACAAACGATCGGTTAAATTATCAAACATTGTCTCTCGCCTGAGTAGAAACGTTGGGCCGCATTGAGCGACACATACACAGAATTTTGCCGGAGTATAACATGAAGGCGCCTTTGTTGTTATGCAACGGTTGGAGCAGGCGTCACGTAACGTTATACTGCTTCTCTTTCTTATTAAGACAACTGTCGATGCCTATATGCCTGTTTTCGCACTGATCGCCCTTGTTGCCTACTCAGTCAGCCTCGCGCTGATCATTCCTGGCCTGCTGCAAAAAAACAGCGGCTGGCGGCGCATGGCTATTCTTTCGGCGGTCATCGCACTGATAAGCCACGCGTTTGCGCTGGAATCACGCATTATTCCCGGCGACGGCAGCGTGCAAAACCTGAGCGTCCTCAACGTCGGCTCGTTGGTCAGCCTGATGATCTGTACGGTAATGACCATCGTCGCGTCTAAAAATCGCGGCTGGCTGCTGCTGCCGATTGTCTATACCTTCGCGCTGATCAATCTGGCTTTAGCCACCTTTATGCCTAATGAATTCATTACGCATCTGGAGGCGACGCCGGGGATGCTGGTGCACATCGGCCTGTCACTGTTCGCCTATGCGACGCTGATCATCGCCGCGCTTTACGCCATGCAGCTCGCCTGGATTGATTACCAGTTGAAAAACAAAAAGCTGGCGTTCAACCATGAAATGCCGCCGCTGATGGTCATTGAGCGTAAGATGTTCCACATCACCCAGATAGGCGTGGTGCTGCTGACGCTCACGCTCTGCACCGGCCTGTTTTACATGAAGAACCTGTTCAGCGTGGAGAATATCGATAAAGCAGTGCTCTCCATCATCGCGTGGTTTGTCTATATTGTCCTGTTGTGGGGCCATTATCATGAAGGCTGGCGCGGTCGTCGCGTCGTCTGGTTCAACGTCGCGGGTGCGGGCATTCTCACCCTTGCCTATTTTGGCAGCCGCTTCATACAGCAATTTGCTGGCTAAGTTATAAAAGGAGTTCCCCCTGGAACACATCTCTACCACCACGTTGATCGTTATCCTGATCGTCATGGTGGTCATCTCCGCCTATTTCTCCGGCTCGGAAACCGGCATGATGACCTTAAACCGTTACCGGTTGCGTCATCGTGCTAAACAGGGTAACCGTGCCGCCCGCCGCGTTGAAAAACTGCTCCGCAAGCCGGATCGGCTGATAAGCCTGGTGCTTATCGGCAACAACCTTGTCAATATTCTGGCCTCAGCCCTCGGCACCATCGTTGGGATGCGCCTGTACGGCAACGCCGGGGTCGCGATTGCTACCGGCGTGCTGACGTTTGTGGTGCTGGTGTTTGCCGAAGTATTGCCAAAAACCATCGCCGCGCTTTACCCGGAAAAGGTGGCCTACCCGAGCAGCTTCCTGCTGGCACCGCTGCAGATCCTGATGATGCCGCTGGTATGGCTGCTGAACATGGTCACGCGCGTTTTAATGCGGATGGTGGGGATCAAAGCCGACGTCACTATCAGCAGCGCGCTCAGCAAAGAAGAGCTGCGCACCATCGTGAACGAATCCCGCTCGCAGATCTCCCGGCGCAATCAGGATATGCTCCTGTCGGTGCTGGATTTGGAAAAAGTGAGCGTGAACGACATCATGGTGCCGCGTAACGAAATCGTCGGTATCGACATCAACGACGACTGGAAAGCCATTGTCCGCCAGCTGACACACTCTCCGCATGGGCGCATCGTGCTCTATCGCGACTCGCTGGATGACGCCATCAGCATGCTGCGCGTGCGCGAAGCCTACCGTCTGATGACCGAGAAAAAAGAGTTCACCAAAGAGGTGATGCTGCGCGCCGCCGACGAGATTTACTACGTGCCGGAAGGTACGCCGCTCAGCACGCAGCTGGTTAAATTCCAGCGCAACAAGAAAAAAGTCGGCCTGGTGGTCAACGAGTACGGCGATATTCAGGGCCTGGTGACGGTCGAAGATATTCTGGAAGAGATTGTCGGAGACTTTACCACATCGATGTCCCCTTCCCTCGCGGAGGAAGTGACTCCGCAGAACGACGGTTCGGTGCTGATTGACGGTAGCGCGAACATCCGTGAACTCAACAAAGCCTTTAACTGGCATTTGCCGGAAGATGAAGCTCGTACCATGAACGGGATGATTCTGGAAGCGCTTGAAGAGATCCCAGCGGCGGGCACGCGGGTGCGCATTGAGCAGTACGATATTGATATCCTGGACGTGCAGGACAATATGATTAAGCAGGTGAAGGTGCTGCCCGTTACGCCACTTAGGGAAAGTATTGCCGAATAAAACGTAGGCCGGGTAAGGCGAATGCCGCCACCCGGCACTACAGGTAGCAAATTAGGCTTTCGCTTTCGCCACGGTCACCATCGCAGCGCGAATGGTACGGCCGTTCAGGGTGTAACCTTTCTGCATCACGCCCAGCACTTTACCGGCTTCAATCTCTTCAGATTCCACCATCGCAATGGCCTGGTGAACGTTTGGATCCAGCGGCACATCGGTATCCGCAATCACTTCCACGCCAAACTTACGCACGACATCGAGCATGGATTTCAGCGTCAGTTCGATACCTTCGATCATCGCCGCGTTGTCCGGATTCGCTTTGTCAGCCACTTCCAGCGCGCGGTCGAGGCTATCGATCACCGGCAGCAGTTCGTTGACGAATTTCTCCAGCGCAAATTTATGCGCCTTCTCAACGTCCTGCTCGGTGCGACGACGCAGGTTTTCCATTTCTGCCTTGATGCGCAGAACGGTGTCGCGTTCGCGATTCTGTGCTTCTACCAGTTGGGCTTCCAGATTCGCAATTTTTTCATCGCGCGGGTCCACCTGCTCAGCAGATGCGTCTGGCTCTACAGCCTCAACTTCATCGTGCTGTTCCGTGATAATTTCTTCAGGGGCTTGCCCCTCAGGCGTTTTCTGTTCTTTACTACTCATGAATTTCTCCGCGTTTTTCTGCATTCATCTCGCTAACTTCGCTTATTATGGGGATCAGTTTCCTGGATTCAAGGGAACAAGAGAGATTGTCATCATTCATCAGGCACAAGGACCTCCAGAAAATGAATAATCATTTCAGGTGTATTGGGATCGTCGGGCATCCGCGTCACCCTACCGCATTGACGACACATGAAATGTTGTATCGCTGGTTATGTAGCAAAGGCTATGAAGTGATGGTCGAGCAGCAAATTGCGCAGGAACTGCAGCTGAAGAGCGTCAAAACCGGCACGCTGGCGGAAATTGGTCAACAGGCCGATCTCGCCGTGGTGGTGGGCGGCGATGGCAACATGCTCGGCGCGGCACGCACGCTGGCGCGTTATGACATCAAGGTCATCGGTATCAACCGCGGCAATCTCGGCTTTTTAACCGACCTCGATCCGGACAACGCGCAGCAACAGCTGGCCGACGTGCTGGAAGGTCATTATATCAGCGAAAAACGCTTTTTACTGGAAGCGCAGGTGTG
Organism: Enterobacter sp. 725m/11; assembly: GCF_011683705.1. Lineage (NCBI taxonomy): Bacteria > Pseudomonadati > Pseudomonadota > Gammaproteobacteria > Enterobacterales > Enterobacteriaceae > Enterobacter > Enterobacter sp. 725m/11. Next base: position 22,581 of record NZ_JAAQOK010000038.1, read on the forward strand.
CCAGCAGGACTGTCAGAAGCGCATCAGCACCGCGATTAACGAGGTGGTGCTTCATCCCGGCAAAGTGGCACACATGATTGAGTTCGAAGTTTATATCGACGAAATCTTTGCCTTCTCCCAGCGTTCTGACGGGTTGATTATCTCCACCCCGACCGGCTCAACCGCCTACTCGCTTTCTGCGGGCGGCCCGATCCTGACGCCCTCTCTGGATGCTATTACGCTAGTGCCGATGTTCCCGCACACACTCTCCGCGCGCCCGCTGGTGATTAACGGCGACAGTACGATACGTCTGCGCTTCTCGCACCGCCGTAACGACCTGGAGATCAGCTGCGACAGCCAGATCGCGCTGCCAATCCAGGAAGGTGAAGATGTTCTTATTCGCCGGTGTGATTACCACCTGAACTTGATTCACCCGAAAGATTACAGCTATTTCAACACATTAAGCTCGAAGCTTGGCTGGTCAAAAAAATTGTTCTGATTTTGCATCCAGTACTTTACTGTATAAAAAACCAGTTTATACTGCATGAAAACACAGTTATGGTTTTTCATACAGGAAAACAATTATGCTGGCACAACTGACCATCAGCAACTTTGCCATTGTTCGTGAGCTTGAGATCGATTTCCACAGCGGCATGACGGCGATCACCGGCGAAACCGGTGCGGGTAAATCCATTGCCATTGATGCCCTCGGCTTGTGCCTTGGCGGCCGTGCAGAAGGCGACATGGTGCGCATGGGCGCAAACCGCGCCGATCTTTGCGCACGTTTCTCCCTGAAAGATACCCCTGCAGCCCTGCGCTGGCTGGAACAAAATCAGCTCGAAGATGGACGTGAGTGTTTACTTCGCCGCGTGATCAGCAGCGACGGGCGCTCCCGTGGCTTTATCAACGGCACGGCAGTCCCGCTCTCCCAGCTCCGCGAACTCGGCCAGCTGCTTATCCAGATCCACGGTCAGCACGCGCATCAGCAACTCGTCAAACCAGAACAGCAGAAAGCCCTGCTTGATGGCTATGCGGGTGAGTACGCGCTTACTCAACTTATGGCGGAGCACTACCGCCAGTGGCATCAGAGCTGCCGCGAGCTCGCCCAGCACCAGCAGCAAAGCCAGGAGCGCGCCGCGCGTGCGGAGCTGCTGGCGTACCAGCTTAAAGAGCTGAACGAATTCAACCCGCAGGCGGGTGAGTTTGAACAAATTGACGAAGAGTACAAGCGCCTCGCCAACAGCGGCCACCTGCTCTCAACCAGCCAGAATGCCCTCAACATGCTGGCAGATGGCGAAGACGTTAACCTGCAGAGCCAGCTGTACAATGTCCGTCAACTGGTCACCGAACTGGCCGGCATGGACAGTAAACTTTCTGGCGTACTGGATATGCTGGAAGAGGCCGCGATTCAAATCTCAGAAGCCAGTGACGAACTGCGTCATTATTGTGAACGGCTGGACCTCGACCCGAACCGCCTGTTTGAGCTGGAGCAGCGCCTTTCTCGTCAGATTTCACTGGCGCGCAAGCACCATGTCACGCCGGAAGAACTACCAGGCTATTATCAGTCTCTGCTCGAAGAACAGCAGCAGCTTGACGATCAGGCGGATTCGCAGGAAACCCTCTCTCTGGCCGTGAACCTGCATCATCAGCAGGCGCTGACCACGGCGAAAAAACTGCATGAGATCCGTCAACATTACGCTCAGGAGCTAAGCCAGCACATCACCGACAGCATGCACACGCTGGCGATGCCGCACGGTGTATTCACCATTGATGTCCGTTTTGAAGAGAACCACCTGACAGCAGAAGGGGCGGATCGCATCGAGTTCCGCGTCACCACCAACCCGGGGCAGCCGCTGCAGGCAATCTCCAAAGTGGCATCCGGTGGTGAACTGTCGCGTATTGCGCTGGCGATTCAGGTGATTACCGCGCGTAAAATGGAAACCCCGGCGCTGATTTTCGATGAAGTGGATGTCGGCATCAGCGGCCCAACGGCGGCAGTGGTGGGTAAACTGCTGCGCCAGCTAGGTGAGTCAACGCAGGTGATGTGTGTCACCCACCTGCCGCAGGTCGCGGGCTGTGGTCATCATCACTTTATTGTCAGTAAAGAAACCGACGGCGAAATGACCGAAACGCACATGAAGCCGCTGGATAAACGCGCGCGTCTTCAGGAGCTGGCACGACTGCTCGGCGGCAGTGAAGTCACGCGTAACACGCTCGCGAACGCGAAAGAACTGCTGGCGGCATAAACTTTTTCGGGATCTCAGGGTCATACAGAACAACAAAAACGCCGCCAGACCGGTTTCAAAGTGGGGCAAGGTCTATTATCATCGGCATATTACATATGAGCCGCGTTCTGCTCGGGCCCGAAAAGGAATCAAATCACTATGCGTTGTAAAATGCTGACCGCTGCCGCAGCGGTTCTTCTGATGTTGACCGCAGGCTGTTCCACTCTGGAGAAAGTGGTTTACCGTCCTGACATCAACCAGGGGAACTACCTTACCCCTAACGATGTGTCCAAAATCCGCGTGGGGATGACACAACAGCAGGTCGCTTATGCACTGGGAACCCCGATGATGACCGATCCGTTCGGCACTAACACCTGGTTCTATGTATTCCGTCAGCAGCCTGGCCACGAAAGCGTGACCCAGCAGACCCTGACGCTGACCTTCAGCAGCGCCGGTGTGTTGACCAACATCGACAACAAACCTGCCCTGACAAAATAATCAGAAGCCAGAAATGCAAAAAGGTGCTCAACGAGCACCTTTTTTGTTTTTCTTTATCCCTTCCCCCCTTTGGGAAGAGGAACAGGGTGAGGGGAAGAAGCGCTACTTACCCGCCTTCTCCGCACGCTGGCGACGCAGCTCTTTCGGGTCGGCAATCAGTGGACGATAAATCTCCACCCGATCGCCCTCTTTCAACACGTCGCCCAGCTTCACCGGACGGCTGTAAATCCCGACCTTGTTCTTCGCCAGGTCGATATCTCTGCGAAGCTCAAGGATGCCGGACGCGCGGATAGCCGCCTCAACGGTGGCACCCTCTTCCAGCATTACACGCTGTAGGTACTGCTTCTCCGGCAGCGCGTAGACCACCTCTACAGCAATCTTATGCGACACTGTAAACCTCTTTGGCGCGGGTGGTAAACGCCTGAACCATATTTGACGCCAGCTCTTTAAAGATGCGGCCAAACGCCAGCTCAATTAGCTTATTGGTGAACTCAAAGTCCAGATGGAACTCAATGCGGCAGGCGTCAGCGCTCAGTGGCGTAAACTTCCAGCCACCCATCAGGGTTTTAAATGGACCATCCACCAGATGCATCAAAATACTCTGATTGTTAGTCAGCGTATTGCGGGTGGTGAACGTCTTGCTGATCCCCGCTTTGGAGACATCCACCGCCGCAGTCATCTGCGTCGGGCCAGACTCCAGAACGCGGCTCCCGGTACATCCCGGGATAAACTCTGGATAAGACTGAACATCGTTCACTAACTGATACATTTGTTCCGCGCTGTAAGGAACGAGCGCAGTACGGCTAATCTGAGGCATAGCATTTTCCATGGTCACACAACGGACAAATAATAACATTTATCACCTGTTAAAAAAACGCTAAGCCTCATCTCGTGCTAAGATAGCGCGTTAGACCTCACAGGACGCAATGAGGTGACTTTTTGAAATCAGATTACCGACGGCTTTACGACACTTATGACGAAGAAAAAAGCACATAAACCAGGCTCGGCGACCATTGCGCTCAACAAGCGTGCTCGCCACGAGTATTTCATTGAAGAAGAATTCGAAGCTGGCCTTGCGTTGCAGGGCTGGGAAGTAAAATCGCTGCGCGCCGGGAAAGCCAACATCGGCGACAGCTACGTGATCCTTAAAGATGGCGAAGCCTTCCTGTTCGGCGCGAACTTTACGCCGCTGACCGTCGCCTCGTCGCACTACGTATGTGACCCAACGCGCACCCGCAAGCTGCTGCTGAACAAGCGTGAGCTGGAATCCCTCTACGGACGCATCAACCGTGAAGGTTTCACCGTGGTCGCCCTGTCACTGTACTGGAAAAATGCCTGGTGCAAAGTGAAAGTTGGTGTCGCGAAAGGTAAAAAACAGCACGACAAACGTACTGACCTGAAAGAACGCGAGTGGCAGTTGGATAAAGCGCGCATTATGAAAAACGCAGGACGTTGATTCTGCACACTTATTGTACTATTCAATAAGTTAGCGTTCCGGGCTGGTATCCAGGAAGTGAAATCTGGTATACTTAGTTCAACACTATTGGGGCTGATTCTGGATTCGACGGGATTTGCGAAACCCAAGGTGCATGCCGAGGGGCGGTTTGCCTCGTTAAAAGCCGCAAAAAAATAGTCGCAAACGACGAAAACTACGCTTTAGCAGCTTAATAACCTGCTTTGAGCCCTCTCTCCCTAGCTTCCGCTCTTAAGACGGGGATCAAAGAGAGGTCAAACCCAAAAGAGATCGCGTGGAAGCCCTGCCTGGGGTTGAAGCGTTAAAACTAATCAGGCTAGTTCGTTAGTGGCGTGTCTGTCCGCAGCTGGCGTGCGAATGTAAAGACAAACTAAGCATGTAGTACCGAGGATGTAGAAATTTCGGACGCGGGTTCAACTCCCGCCAGCTCCACCAAAATTCTCCATCGGTGATTACCAGAGTCATCCGATGAAGTCCTGAAAGCCCGCACGGCGCAAGCCCTGCGGGCTTTTTTGTGCCCTCAATTTGTCCCGCTAAGTCTGATGCCAACTAATTAAATCCGAACCTTTTAGGCACCTTGTTAGGCACCTCATAAAGCTTTATTGTTTTTGAGGTGCCTAAAACTATGGAAACCCGGCAATGGCAAGACAAACCAAACCTCTATCCGTTAAAGAAATCGAATCAGCCAAACCCAAAGAAGCGGACTACGTTCTCTATGATGGTGATGGCCTTGAGCTACTCATCAAATCCAGCGGGAGTAAAATCTGGCAGTTTCGCTATATTCGCCCTGTCACCAAGAAGCGCGCGAAGAAGAGCATCGGCCCCTACCCATCAATTACCCTTTCCGATGCCAGAAACTACCGGGCAGAGTCTCGCTCACTCCTCGCGAAACAAATCGATCCACAGGAGCATCGGCAAGAACAACTTCGCAGTTCGCTGGAAGCCAAAACCAATACTTTCCAGCTCGTGGCTGAACGTTGGTGGAATGTGAAGAAGGCCAGTGTGACCGAGGACTACGCAGAAGATATCTGGCGCTCTCTTGAAAGAGATGTTTTTCCTGCAATTGGCGACGTCAGCGTTACAGATATTAAAGCTCATACACTAGTTCAGGCCGTCCAACCGGTTCAGGCCAGAGGAGCATTGGAAACCGTTCGTCGCCTGTGCCAACGCATTAATGAGGTCATGATCTATGCCCAAAACACAGGGCTAATTGATGCTGTTCCCAGCGTTAATATCGGTAAAGCATTCGAGAAACCGCAGAAGAAAAATATGCCCAGCATTCGACCGGATCAGCTACCACAACTGATGCAGACAATGCGAACAGCCAGCATTAGCCTTTCCACACGCTGCCTGTTCATGTGGCAACTTCTTACTATTACCCGCCCTGCCGAAGCGGCTGAAGCTCTCTGGGAAGAGGTTGACATAGAAGCACGAGAATGGAAGATTCCTGCAGCACGCATGAAAATGAACCGCGACCATACTGTTCCATTGTCAGATGGAGCAATTGCGATACTGGAGATGATGAAGCCGTTAAGTGGAAATCGAGAATTTATCTTTCCCAGTCGCATTAAGCCTACCCAGCCGATGAACAGCCAGACAGTGAATGCTGCACTCAAGCGTGCTGGCTTAGGAGGCGTACTCGTATCACACGGTTTACGTTCTATCGCTAGTACGGCACTCAATGAGGAAGGATTTCTGCCTGATGTCATTGAAGCAGCACTGGCTCATGTAGACAAAAATGAGGTACGTCGCGCTTATAACCGCAGTGATTACCTTGAGCAACGGCGACCGATGATGCAATGGTGGGCTGATTTTGTTATGGCTGCTGATCGCGGAAGTATGATTGAGGGAGGTATGAGGGAAGAGCGTTTAGCGGGATGACGGATAATTAATGACAGTTGCGACTTTAGTAGTGGGCCAGATGAGAATTTATATTTCAAGCGAAAGCTAATAGTTTTAGAAATCAAGCTAATTAGCATAATATCTCTTAATTGAAGGGATATGGAGCCGCAGAAATAAATGAAGACACGGCAGTATGCGCAAAAATCAATCTTCGATCTGGAAGCAATCTTCGAGCAGTCCAGCAACAATGTTAGCGAACTTGAACAGTTGTTGAGCGAGCTAACCTTTCGCAACACTGCCAGGGCGCGGATGCTGACGGCTAAAATCGAGCAATCTCTATTTGCACTTAGCGGCCACAGCGTGGTCGCCATGTCGGCTCCCAGCCCATCAACACGCCATCCCGATTCGGTGTCCATTCAATCTTCTCGAGTTGTGCCCCACAATTCGCCTGCTGCGGAAGAGCAACTGCAACTGAAGGCCATCCCAGACTCTGCCATACGAGAGCAATTCGACAAAGACCAAATCGACCTTGGTCCGATCCCGTCTTTTTCTCCATCAGGTAAGGCGAATGATGCGCGAGCAATACTGGCAGCATGGACAGCCCTCGAAGCACTGTCGCCTCAAGGTTATAAACGCCCAGAGGATATGGTAACCGGCGACCGCTCTAGGGTTGCTCTATTGGAGCGAGGTGTTCCATGGGGACCAAATGCCCGCAGCAAGCCCAGTTATAAGCTTTATTTCGAGGTCGTCCTCGGCTCCATCGCTCTCGACAAGGCGACGGACGAGCTGGTCAAGGTTTTTGGCGAGGATGAGGAGCGTTCACGCCCGGACGGTAAGAAAGCGGCCATCGGCTCGATCCTGATCGACAAAGAAGGCTATGTGCTTGAGGACAAAGGCGTTGCCGTGTCCAGTTTTGCCTGGGCACTCAAGCCGGCTCTCGATCTGAAGCTTGGGAGTTTAGGGAATTGGCCGAATGTTGAGACGCGCATTATCGAGCATCTGGATCGAATGGTTCGCCACCACAACAAAGATGGAGAACCCATACCGATCGATCTGAATGTTGTTCATAAAGCTTATAAATGGCTTGTATCGCAGTTCAGTGTACCCGAGCATTTGGTTGAGCCACCCACATTCGCGATTAAGGTGTTTCATCATTTCAAGGCTAAGGCGCCGCCTGAACCTTCGTTACTGAATTCCTTCTATCTTGAAGATCTCGGTGAAGCAACCAAATTGCTCGAGACGGGCAAAGCCGGAACCGGTTTGCGCCGCTACATGGGAATTGGCAGACCTGACCAGAAAATCGACGTGCTATCGCCCATTTCCGCAGTTGAGCCGTTCGTCGCACCGTCGCTCATGCCGCAGGCTAGTTGGCCTTCGAAAGGCGGCCATCCACTGGTGTTGCTTCAACAGGCTGCCGTGAATGCGGCGCGTGCTGAGCTGAACGATGCTCCAGGTATCATCGGCGTCAATGGGCCTCCGGGAACCGGAAAGACCACTCTTCTCCGGGATATCGTCGTTGGATGCATTCTCGATCGGGCCACGGCGATGTCCGGCTTCAACAAACCGCAGGATGCCTTTTCCACAACAGGCGAGAAGCTGGCATTCGGTTCCAATGCATTCCTGCACTTCTACAAGTTACATGCATCCTTGAGAGGCCATGAGATCGTCGTAGCCTCCTCCAATAACAAAGCGGTCGAAAACGTCAGTAAAGAGCTTCCTCTCAAGGAAGCCAATGGTCGCCATGAACAGATCGCCTACTTCCGGTCCATCAGCGACCTGATTGCGAATCCCAAACGCGCCGGCTATTTCGAAGCCGAGGCCGAGGGGGACATCCCCTCCGACACTGTCGAAACCTGGGGGCTGATCGCCGCAGCTCTCGGCAAGAGCAGCAACCGAGGCGCGTTTCAGCAAGGTTTCTGGTGGAATGAAGACGGTGGTTTCCTTACCTACCTGAAAGCAGCTCGCGGCATAGATGTCATGCGTGAGATCAAGGACGAGCGAACTGGCGAAACCATCGATCGCGTGATGCCCAGCGTGGTTGTCAATGAGCGGCCCAGCACCAACGAAGCGGATGCTGCTGCGGCCTGGCTGAAAGCGCGAACCGCCTTTCTTAAACTTAAGGAGACGGTAGACGCCGAAATCGCCAGCATCGAAGAGATGCGACGGGATATCCAGGCGCTCAAGGGAGCGATCACCGAACTTCAAAGGGCTGAACAGCGTCGACCGAGTCTGAATGAAGCCGTCGAAGAGGCACACAAGACTGCTGAATCCTGCCAACGAGAGCATGAGAAGGCAAAATCGCAGATCGAGCAGGGCAAGATCATGCTCGAAAGCCATCTCGCTTGCCGTCCAGGTTTCTTCTCCCGTTTGTTTGCGACTGCGGCCTGGAAGTCGTGGAGATCGACACTGCAGAAGCTCTCGGCGACCTTGCAGCAATCAGTCATACGGGCGCAGGGGACGGACGGTGCCCTAGAGCTTGCAAGGGCTGAGTGGAGCAATACTGAGTCCCAGTTACAGCAACTCGACCAGGAAATTTCCAGCAAAAGTCAGGCTGTCTCGAAATTGAAGGCAACCGAGGCACAGGCACGAAACCGTATGGGAGACAGGGTCGTTGATGAGAGGTTCTTCGAGCGCGAGCACGAGGCTATCCACCTCACTGCGCCATGGCTTCCCGATGAGGTTCATCGCCTGCGAGAGGATCTTTTCGCCGCTGCCCTGACTGTGCATAAAACGTTCATCGATGCTTCGGCCAGCCGCTTGCAACACAATCTTGGGTTATTGATGTCAGGCATGGTAGCTGGTGCCTTCCAGTCTTCCGCTCACCGTGAACTTCTCCCCGACCTTTGGTCAAGCCTTTTCGTGGTTGTGCCGACCGTGTCCACGACATTCGCCTCTGTTCGGACAATGTTCGGGGATCTGCCACCAGAGAGCATTGGTTGGCTTCTGGTAGATGAAGCGGGCCAAGCCGTTCCTCAGGCAGCAGTTGGAGCTATCATGCGGGCAAAGCGCTCCATTGTGGTAGGTGACCCGTTGCAAATCCCACCTGTAGTTTCACTTCCTGAAAAGCTGAACGCCGAAATCTGCAAGTTCTTTGACATTGACCAAGTCGAATGGTCTGCCCCCGCAGCATCTACGCAGACCCTTGCTGATCAGGCATCGCGCTTCAAATCCACCTTCGTCATGGACGTAGGTGATCGAGAAGTCGGGCTGCCATTGCTCGTTCACAGGCGTTGCCAGAACCCAATGTTTGATGTTTCTAACTCCATCGCCTATGCCGGGCAGATGGTCCATGCTGTCGGGCCTAAAAAACCCGGATCTATCGGCTCGGCTTTGGGGAGATCTCACTGGGTGGATATCAATGGCGATGCTGAGACGAAGTGGTGTCCCGACGAGGGCGAAGCGGTTGTGCGAATGCTCAAAGAGCTGGCAGCATCGGGCATTACAAATCCGGACGTATTTATCATCACACCATTCAAGATCGTAGAGCAGAACATGCGTCGGCGTCTCGGCAGTGAAACTGATCTGCTGCGAACGTTCGGCGTAAAGCTGGATGAATGGTGCCGTGATCGTGTAGGCACAATCCACACGTTCCAGGGCCGAGAGGCGGACACGGTAATCCTGTTGCTGGGTGCGCCGAAAGCGAGTCAGCAAAGGGCGCGTCAGTGGGCGGCAAGCCCACCAAACATAATCAATGTAGCTGTCTCACGCGCCAAGCAAAACCTGTATGTGGTCGGCTCGGCTGCTGCATGGGCAGGGGCGGGAACTAGCCTTCAGGTCCTGCATCGGCAATTAGCGAAATCAGCCTAACAATCTCCGAGGTGGCCCTCATTATTGAGGGCTCATCGCGACTCATTTTTGGCTAACTTCAGTAATGGGCTGGCCGCTATGTGTTAAAAGCTGACATTGCTCACATAATAGTCAAGCAGTCACTTTACACCGCCCATCCAAGCTTGATAATTCTTACCGCTCCCCTTATATCCACACTGAGGAATAACCTCTGACATGGCTAAGGAGTATGATTATGGGGCTTAAACCTGGTCCAAAACCAATTGCAAAATCAACAGGAAAACCCGATCAACGCAGACGTGATAATAAGGATACACCCGGCAATACCCCAGGACTGAAACCAAGCAAATCAACTGGGAAGTAATCGTTCAAGGGTATGGAGAATTCATCTATACCCTTATCTCATCAAATCAGTCTGCTTTAACCCGTTTAGTGCCAGGAGCGGACATTGCTGACATAACTAATGTCTCATCCTAAAGGGCAGCTAAATACCACTGTATTGTTAAATTGCACTTCAGATTTTGTAACCGACCGCCTTAATGATAACATACTGTATAGGTTAACAAATTTGGCAGGAGTCAAATGTGGAATGGGAAGAATTTAAGCGTTCTCTATCAAATAGGGATCTGAATGGCTTGGACTCCGAGTTCACATTATCGACCAAGAAATTAGTGTCTATGTTTAACGCTGATGGCGCTCATCTCAATAAATGGTGGGTTATGACGCCAGTTGAGTGGATGTGTCCATGCTGCAAAAGAAAAAAATCAGAAATCGTGAGGTTGAATAAAAATAATTTTTTAACATGCCAACTGCATGAGCATCATGACCATATGAAGGAAGTCGTAAAATCGCTTTTCGAAGACATTTCAATAAGGAAAAATAATATCGTTGCAGATGAGCACTCTGAAAAATTCGCAATAAAAATAGCTTTTGCATTATCAGCTTATGACAATACAGTTATATGCTTTGATTGCAATAAAGCTGATGCGGATGCTAAGCGGTTGGTTCAGTGCCATAAATTCTTTTCTTTTTCTCCAAAAGAAATCTCCGAATTTATTTGCGTCACCCCAAATAGTGAACATCGAATTGATATTGAAATAGCTCGGAAAGTTTGGGCGAGATTAGAGTCAGTATTCAAGATACGCATGAATCTGGCTGAGCAATTTGCGACAATAGCGGCTGATAAACAAGACTGGTATCAACCTTCAAGCAGAACAGCGAAACAAACTGAGCGTATTGCCACTCATTTTTTTGGTATGAATGGCTTGTTTGACTTTGATAAGGTTGAACCGGAAAAATTGCTATATACCAGTGAACCATTTAAAGGAAAAGTCAATTCCTGGAGAAACAAAAAAAATCCTGTTGCTAAAAGGTCTCCTTTACAAAATGAAATTTCCCACCTTTCATCTACTAGAGGTAAGTACTGGAATAGATATGATGAGCAATGGTCTTGCCCATGTTGTAAACGAAGTAAATATTTCTGTGTCAGAGCATCTAAAAAGAACCCATGGATACTGGAAATAAAGAAAGTCCCATTATTTCAATCGAAAACTGGTGGCAATTACAATGATATAGCTATGTGTGCTGATTGCGTTGATTCTGCGATAAATTTAGGGCGCGAAATTATTAAAATCTCTAACTTACACACGTCGTTTCCTAGTTCTGTTGTTACGTTAGAGGAACTTTCTCAGTTTATAATTCCTCGACCACACTCAATGCATGCATTTCACAATCACTTAATTGATAAAATGCTACCATCAATTATTGAAAGATACAAAACCTCCTTAAACGGAAAAAACAGGTAAGCCAGATTGATAGTAACTTAATTACATTACTTTATTATACTCAACCCCATTTTATATTCACCAGGTGATATGCTATGGGGTAAATATATTTAGCGGATGCTGATTGTAAAACACCATTATTAAATAAAGGCTCTGTCATCATCGATATGTGGTCATGAAAACCCGCTTAAACGCATTTTAAATAATTATTAGAAATTGATCTTTATTAATGATTGAAATTTTCCCCATTACACCATATGAAATATTGAAAGTATATTCATTGCTTCACTATAAATGGCGTAACATAACTAAAATACTCAGATTGAGCAGTTCGTCTAATATCCCAGCGTTTCGCATCAGCAGGACGTTCCCGTTGATCTGCATGAGTTAAAATCAAACAGTTTTTTGCACGCGAGACCCCCACGAAGAAGGCGCAGCGATTTTCATCTTCGTTGCCAAAAAATATTTCATTTTCAACCGCCATGATTATGACAGAGTCGAACTCCAGTCCTTTGCTTTTATGAATAGTGAGAATCCTTACGGCTTGATCATCAGCAAATCTCCCTAATGCGCAAGGTAAATCTGATTCAATTTTAATCAAATCTTCAATTCGTGCTTTAGTATCACGAACGACCTCCAGTAAGCGTTCGCGTGATTCATAATCGGGTGATAGCGCGACAAGTGTTTCAGAACCTACATGTTTTAAAAAATCTCTGACGAATCGCCACCTTCCAGAATGAGGTGAGTCAGTTTTTCTGGCATCGGACACTTCTTTGCGTTGCTTTTTTATCAACTGATCAAGGTCTTTTCGTACGCTTGACTGGACCTCTTCATCTGCAAAAGGTATGAGCTGATTCATCAATCGAATCCAAGACTTAGGCTCTCGCTGTCCGTACAGACAAGACAAATAATCTACGATCAAACGAGCGGCTGGTTCGACCGTTATATCTTGCATATGCTGCTCATTACGGTATGGAATTTTACGCGCTTCTAACTCTGCCATAAGGTGACCTGCATATAGATCCAACTGTTTAGAAACTAAGACTGCAATTTCTGCAGGAGGTAACTGTTTTGTATTTATCCATCCATTTATCAAATCAGCCAAATAAATGGCTTCTTTCTGACCATCCTCAAAACGCCATGCATAAACCTCACCTCCCTTGCCATCCAATTGTTCATCTGCCATGACAGAAGAAGGATCTAGTTTGCTAATTATTTTGTTCTGAACCTGCAGTAAAAGTGGTTTAGAGCGGAAATTGCGATACATGTTTAGTGATACAGCATTAAAATCATTAGCAAAGGACTGGAAAACACCATCCAATGCACCAGCCCAAGCCATAATTTTTTGCTTGGTGTCACCTACAGCGGTGAGGCGAAGACTAGTCCCCAGGAAAGCAAGCTTAACCAAATCATATTGCAAATTAGTGCAATCTTGGAACTCATCCAGAAAAATATCGCTGTAAGTTTGCCGAATTGCATTACGGGCAATTTTTGAACTTTGTAATATTTTGATTGCCAACGGAACTAGGTCACCGAATTCTATTTGAGTCCGAGAAGGGCCATTTTTCTTGTCAACTATGGCATAGCCTGCATCTAGAGCATCCCTACCTGTAAGTATCGGTCTGAAACGATCAATGATACGCTTGGCAAATGCATGGAAGGTATAGCTATCAAAACGCGAAGCTAGAGCAGAACCACACCGCCGTTCGACGCGCTCTTTCAAATTTCTGCTAGCATCAACCTTGAAGGAAATCGCCAGAATTCGTTTTGGGTACCGACATGTTCCAGTACGCAAAAGGAAATCCGCTCGTTGTGCAAGCATTTCGGTTTTACCAGCCCCTGGCCCTGCAGTGAGCGCAAGGCAACGATCACTCTCCTTTGCTGCACGTAATGCATTTGGTTCAAGTGTCAGCCCATCAGCGGGTTGCCATTCTTCAACGGCAATCATTCTGGTAACTCTGCCAATTTGGCAATAACTGCATCAGCAAGTCTGATTAGTGACTCAGGCATTTTTGCAAGTAACTCGTCATCATTTAACTTGGCCAACGCATCTATATGTGCAGCTGGTTTACTGCCAAGTTTGAAACTTTGATGATAAGTGACAAATAACTTTTTTTCTTCTTCGTTATATTGGGTCGAATCGAAATAGCTTTTACCAAGCACCGCTTTAATAATTGACTCATCTGGCTCTTCTTCAGCAACACCATACGCTTCGGGATACGCCAAAAGCATAGAAAAATCCAAATCCATTGGAGAGGAAAAAAATATCGATCTATTCTCGAGTTCAACAAAAATGTCATGAGTACCACCATTAAAAAAATGGTGGGTTCGCACAGGCGACGTATTGTCATTCCATTTTGGAATTGGCCAGTCAGCAGGAAGTTCTTTGCTTGGCTCAAACACAGCAAACTGAGCATTGACATATTTAATCCGTCCCCAGCCTGCTGCATAGCGGGCTACATCCAGATCAAGAAGCGTCAAATACGGAATTTCCAACGCTGAAAGTAAACGCCAAAAATGATTGACATGCCGCCCCCCTAGAGGTGCTATCGTGACTGCAGACTCATCAACTGGCGCGCCTTTAGCCTGAAACAAACGTGGCAATACAATCTCTTCACTATCGCCTTCGCCGAGCACTACCAAGCGTGAAAAATAGATCTCTGGAAATGCCTGGACGGCTTCCCGGACAAATTTGTGTGCATCATCAGTTTTCTCTGGCAATTTGATACAGGTTACCCGTGTATTTCGAGTCTGAGTTAACCGAAGATATCGTATTAGCTCAGGAGCAACACGACGCAACATTGTGGGAGCATGTGTAGCAATGAGAGCTTGTGCATCCGCACTTTTCGTCATGATATTCAGGGCATTGACGATGCGTCCTAAGTAATGTGGAGAAAGACTATTTTCTGGCTCCTCCAAGGCGACCAACGTAAACACCGGTGGGCGTAGCTTATCGGGATCAAAGGATATATCTTCCTCCGCTAGCACAGCTCTGCCAATAGCTTGAGACGATAATACTAAAGAAAGGTAAAGCATTGACTTTTGGCCATCACTCAACCGCGAGAAATCAACAAGTGAATCATCGTGCCCTGGTGTAAAGGAAACGGATAAATGCCGCAGCAGTGCTTCAATCTCAGAAGCAACAAATGTGATTTTAGGATCAGCGAAAAATTTTCCCTTGTGAAGGGTGGTCCAGGTTGTTTTTAATGTTTCACTAAATGCATTTACTGAAGGGTTTGCAGCAAGGCTGTTGCTTATTTGATCGGTCAATTGTTTAATTGTATCGCGCTCAGCATCCCAACGTACCGCACGAAGCAAACGGCCGAGTAAAGCATTCGTGCCGTAAGTAATATGGTCAGCAGGATCACGTCTGGCAGGCAGATAGTGGACTTGAATATGATTACGCTCAGACCGGGGAACCTGTGCGGTATTAAGAGGCGAGCCATCAGCATTGATATCAAGAACATACATTAAGGTTTCATCAATATCTCCATCAAGTCCTATCGTAGCCGTGAGGCGAAAACGCACTCGTGGGATACCTTCTGGCTCGTCCAATCGCATATGGCCAAAATGAGGTGCTATGGTGCTATTATCCTCATCACCTGCAAGTTCGGGAAATAAAAAATCGGCTTCTATCCACAACTGGCGCTCCGAAGGAACCTCTACCTCATCAAAAGGGACATGGAAATCTGAACGTTGGAGGCGTCGCAGTGTAGGGTCAAACGCAAAGAGTCGGCATAAAGCCTGTAGTGCAGCGGTTTTACCTGAACCATTAGGACCAATTAAATAAGTAATATCTTCTAAGCCCAGTTCAGTTGGTTCAAGACCAAAAGACTGAAAACCTGATAACCGAATTGTTTCCAGCTTCATTCTACCCCTACCTTCAGCTCCTGCTATCGACTAAATTAGCCATCGAGCCTAGTTGTTGTCAAAATTGAGATACCCTCTATTTAATTATCTCATGTGGAAAATATAATTAATTGATCTTATTCACAAATATCCTGCACATGGCTGTTTGTTTACTAAACGTGTGAGAGTCCGTTCCTCGCTCAAAGCAGACCTTATGACCTCGATTTCTGGCAGATCCGAGCCAAGAGCAAAAATTAATATCATCAATCGGCCTCAAGCTTAAGGGGAACATCTCCCCCTTTTTATGTAACCAGTTTACTGAAGATGTTCTTTCAGCCAGGTACACGCGCCTTCAATGTCATACGCTTTTTCCCCAAATCCTTTCGCAAGCAGAAACTCTGGTAAATATTCATCATATTTATCTAAGTACTTTTCTGGAACATTTACAGCAAGATCAAACGCTGAGGGCAAGCCTGACTGCAGCAGGTCTTTAAGGGCCTGTTGAACAGAAGTGATACTTGAGCCGTCAATTTCTATAACTCCAGCCAATGAATTAGCTTTAAAGCCACAACGTATGAGCAAGGCTGTAATCGTATTGACAACCTTATCTCCCATCCATGGGAGGATGTAACAGTATTGGCCGCTCGTAAGAAAATACTCATTTTGCAGGTTATAACTCTGGAAGTTACGGCTGCCTTCCGCAAATAGGCTTCTGGCGGCAGAATCGGCATAATCTACTCTCTTGCTACCTATTGCTATGCGGTAATCACCTTCCCTATAGATAGCGAGCATTTCCTGACGAACGGCATCATGAACAGACATTCCCCCCCCACTAAATTGTGGTGGCTGACCGCCTTTGGTCGCCTCTACATAGATAACTTTTTTCTCTGTCTCGATCTCTGTCACTCTCCAGCGCCGCCCACCGAAGATGATGTGTTGATCTGGTAGCAGTGGGGAGTCCACAGGCACTGTTCCAAGGGTTCTGTTTCCGGTGACAATGCGGAACTCTTCTGGTGTGTTGAACACGGCATAAAACGTGTAATGGTTAGTCAGTTTCTCCCCCTCTGCCCCAACAACCATTTCTCCACTAGCGAGTTGAGTGAGCAGGCCACATGCCCCCATATGTTTAAGCAGGCTTTTGAAATCGCCTATATCCACATTACGGAACGGGCCTGTTTGACATAGCTGCGACCAGAGTTGATCGGCACGAACTCCGCCCCATTGCGCGGTAATTGCAAGAATCTGGTGTAGCAGCGTGGAGTAATGCATCTGCTGGGAATCGGCAGGCTCAAACCATTGTTTAGAGATCATCAATCTGATCATTGCCATCGACTGGACCAAATGCAGCCGTAGGTGGTCAACGATACTGCTAGTCACAGTGAGCTCATTTTCTGTAATTAGCATTCTTAGAACTGATGGGGAGTCGCGTCGCCCAGAACGTCCCATACGCTGACGCAGACTGGAAACAGTATGCGGAGGCGTAACTTGGATAACCGACTTAACCTTACCGATATCAATTCCCAACTCAAGCGTCATTGTACAAACAGCTGTTGTGGGCAAATTTCCTTTCTGAAGACGAGTTTCAAGCGCTTCCCGCAATTCCTTGGCAAGGGAACCATGGTGGGGAAAGAATTCATTGGGAACAATATGTTCCTCACACATGTCGCTCAGCGTGGCAGCAATGCTTTCAGTCCGCTTTCGACTGTTTGCAAAGACCAAATGAGAATCGCCACGGCAAAGTCTAAAAATGTCAGCGCAAACGTCATGTTCAGCTGAACTCTGAAGTTCTTCTTCTTTTTGGAGCACTCGCTCCAGATAACCTTTGACCTGTACCTGAAGAGTGGCCTCGCTCTTACTATCTGTAACAGTTACGCAGGGTAGTCGTTTGTCCGGGCGCAAAAGTTCGGGTACTTTCTCCAGTTCCCCAAGCGTGGCACTCAACGCAACGCGGGGAATTGGATTTACCTGGCGTCCTAGCACATGGTCAATTCTATTGAGCAGAGAAAGCAGCTGTACACCACGCTCTGAGCCAATGAAAGCATGAAACTCATCAATAACGATGTATGCGACTGACGAAAACGCCTGTTTGAGCCAGCCCATTGAATTTATGAGCAAAGACTCAAGTGACTCAGGTGTAATCAGTAAAATGCCAGCAGGGTTTGTCCGAGCCTTCTTCTTTTTGCTTTGTGGTACATCCCCGTGCCAAGGAGTCACTGGCATTTCCAATGCATCTCCAAGGCTCTCAAGACGACGGTACTGATCGTTAATCAATGCCTTCAACGGACTGATATAGACGATGCCAAATCCATTAGTGAGATCTGCAACTGCCGAACAGGCAGGAAGAAAGAAAGCCTCTGTTTTACCGGCTGCTGTGCCTGCACTGATTAGCACGTCTCGATCACGGGCTAAAATTGCCGGGATAGAACTCTCCTGCAAGGGCCTTAATGTAGACCACCCCTGCTTGTAAACCCACTTACGGACGCGGGGATCGAGACTATCATAGGCACTGCTCATAATTTGAAGTTCGCCAGTCCGTCGTCGTCATCGCTTTCCTCTATAATGACGTCATCCATTTCGCTGGGCCTGTCCTCTTCAATCGCCACACCCTCGATTAGTGTTTGCCAGTTCATCGTTCTGTTTTGTTCCAGCACGGCCAGCATGTCCAAGAAACCTTTTATGGTATTACGGGGGGTACGGAAGTAAGCGTCTCCAATGGTTTTACTACAGTGATGCAGAAATCCAGTCAGTGCCTCATCTGGAACCAGATAATTCTCTGGATCTCCGCCTGCATAAACATGACGAAGATTTCTCAGTAAAATATACAGTTCCTCAGGGGTGAGGCTGGCAAGATGCAAAGTGGGAGACGAGTAGTCAATCACTCCTGCTTTTTGCGCGAACCGATTTTCCGCCAGACGTGATTGGAGCGCCTCATAGCTGTAAAGACCTTTGCGCGGATCGAAAAGGAACTCTGGCGTCCCCCCGAGGATAAAACCAATATTCTCGGCTGAGCCTTGCAGGCAGTCATTCAGGATCCGCAAAATCTGTTCGTAGTTCGCTGTTCTTGCTTGCGTATTATTCAGTTTAAAGAGGTTCACCATTTCGTCGAGGCTGACCAAAAGACCGGCATAGCCTGCCTGGCGGACAAAAAGGCTCATCAGCTTCAAAGAGTCATAGAATGAAGCGTCTGAGATAATAGTCCGAACGTCGAGATCGTTACGGGCATCAGTTTTAGTGGTGTACTCTCCCCGCAACCAGCGAATAGCATTGGATTTTAGTGTTTCGTTATCCTGCTCATGCCCGCGCCAGAATGAATCAATGACCTTCGCAAAGTCATATCCGCCGACCATATCTGATAGTGCTGCCAGGCGTTTATGAATAACTGATGAAACCTCGGAGCCGTCCTTGTCAGCTTCCTTCCTTGCCTCCGTAACGAATCTTTCAACAACGCTAAGTAACGCATTACCATCCAGCTTGTTTCTGGTGGACATGTTTTTCATAAGCTCAGAATAGAGATTACGAGCCTGACCTCCCGATGAGTGAATGCGTCTGTCAGGAGAAAGGTCTGCACTGATTGACACCAGCTTCTTCTCTAGCGCAATAGAGCGCACAACACTCAGAAAGAACGTTTTACCAGAACCATATTCACCGATGATAAGTCTGAAGCTTGCACCACCGTCAGCAATCCTCTCAATATCCTGGTGGAGAGCGGTGATCTCATTCACGCGGCCAACCTGGATATGCTGAATGCCTATCCTTGGCGTTACACCTGACTTAAGTGACTGAATAATAGCGTCGCGTTCTTTCACTCTTATACGTGTTACAGACATTCACTATCCCTCTAATTCTTTGGCAATTTCCAGGTCAACCCAGATATCATCATCGGCATCGTCCAGTACCGGAGCATCAACCACCGCATAGGACCAGTCATTAATCACCTCAAGCGCACCGCCGAGCATCAAATTCAAATTTCCACACAATTCTGTCGCCTCTTTCCGGGACCACTGTTCTTTCTCCAGCAAACTGCGATAAAGCTGGCTATGTGCGGAGTCTAGCCCCCCCGCCTCCGTTAATGAGGCTGGAGCGCTTTCTGGCTCTTCCGGTTCTTCTTCGGTGAAAATTGTGTTCAGCAATTTACGAACATCATCCGTGGCAGATTCGTGGCGGGCAAGTACATTAGCATCCAGTGTGAACCCTACTGCTGGCTGATCAGTTGGTACAGACGAGACGAGATCATGTTCAGTTGCGGAATGCTGATGGATATTGCTCGAGACAGATGAGGGATCCAGCCCCAAACTTGAGTAAATCTTCTCAAGCTGTTTGATTTCGGCAGGCGCTATTGTCCCATCCGAACAGGCAACACTAACGATAACTTTACCCACAGCAGCTTTTTCCGCAGCCCCCATCAACTCAATCCTGCTTTTCATTCCTGTCATATTGGCTGGGGTATGAAGTTGCCACGTTAAATACGCATGTAGAGAGCGTTTTTCATCATCGGTGAAGCCAGTATTGTTGTTGATGGCATTCTCAAGCACTTTCTGTTCAGCTTGATCAAGAGAATCGTCAATCAAGGCGACCATCGCCCCTAATCTGAGCGTCATTACTGCTGAGATAAATTCAGAAGAAGGTGAGAAGCGTCCACCTTCGGCGGCAGGGAATAGAACAAGTGTCCCATCAACATCCGCCTTCACATGGTGATAATACGGGTCAGGTGCCAGACCGTAACCCATCTTCAGAGCAAAGGCCTGCATCAAATCGGCCTCTTTTTTATTGATTTTATTGGGGCAAATGGCATTCATATGTGCCCAAAAGTCAGCAACTGAGACTAACCCCTCCTTGACGAGGATCGCCTCATCAGCCCAGCGTTTGAATGAGCTTAATATTTTTTCTGCGCTTTCATTAACGATCTCTGAAGGGAGCAACATTATTGCAGCCGTATCATTGACTGACGTACCTTTCCTACCAAGGTAGCGACTATAAGCATCAAGTTCATCCGTACATATGTCGGCAAGAGCCATAATTTTCTGGACAGGGCTCTTCAACGCACTTGGATCAGGCAGGTCGGGAACAGGGAGTCGAACACCTCGCAAACTAGGACTTGCTGGTGTGTAATCTAACCTTAGGCGCGTTTTATTCGCCTTAACGACCATCCCTTCACCATATTTGAGGGTGTAACGCCGTTTGAAAAGCGCAGCAAACTCTTTAGCACAGCGGCGAGCCGGGGTACGCAGCGAATACTCGGTGTGGTTTATTACCCAGCTCAACGCCAGTTCAGCTGATACAGGGACTCCTTCATGTACAGTTTTTGCCAGAGCCAGCTTAAATTGCATGCTGTTGCTGAAACCTGAATTGCTATCGAGCTCAGTGGCTAAGCCCATGTTCGGGCGCAGAATAGACATGGCTTCGAGTAACTGGGCCGAATATCCACGGAATGAGCGGTTCTCAATGAATACGGATCTTAACCGAGCTACTTCATTGAACAGATTACGGAACTCAGCATCAGGGAATTTTGGGTCGGTGGAATCTATGAGCGCTTTTCTTTCCAGGCCGTAGAGGTAGATAAAAACATAGCCGATAGGACACAATGGATCAGACCTATCGCTGGCGAGCCAACTGACATACGCACCGCGTGCTTCTGGGGAAAGAGAAGAAAAACTGGGCCAGTATCCTAATGAACTGTCCTCGTAAAGATAAGAAGTAGGTTTTATCTTACATGTGTCATCAATTAATGATGCCTCATTTCCATCGTCATAATAGCCGCCTGATTCCTGACCGGAGGGCTTCATACGTTGCCCCAAGTAAATGTGGCCACCGCTAATTGCTACACCAGCTACAGTTATCATCTCACCCGGAAGTACCCATCGAGCTAGTGCACCTGCTGACTTTGAGGTGTTCCGGTAATGATTGGTTGTCACCCGAAGTTCAACACCCCGGCCACCGCTCAATGTAAAAGTTGCAAGGTTATCGTCTTCACTATCATCGTTTCGCACAACCGCCTCTTTTTTCTTGATGTCAGCGAGCCATTCTTTTGGCGGTGCTTTCACGGGGCTTGAAGCATAAGACTTTGAAGATTTACGTTTTTTCTTTCTAAAAAACAACAAGTAAATTACTAAAATCGCCGCCAGAAACTTCAATAACTCCATGATATATAACCTTAAAATAATTCTTCATTCACATTTGAAATGTGGTAGGGAATGCATGGCAAGTGGATTAATCTCAAAATAATACGTCTAAATCGCTATGGTTAAAAGCAAATCGCAATTAAAATTAACCAATTGATTTAAATGACAAAAATCATTGAATAATTTACTTCACCAGAAGTGAATTTTTAAGGAGTAAAAAGCCTGCTGGGCCATTCGCCTAAGAATGATGTTGTACTAATGCTAGGTTAACATACGAGCAAATATACTGGGGATGCAGAACTGACCGCTGTATGATGACATTTACCTATTCGTTGAGAATGTCGGTAACTATTGGAAAGCCGTTAGAGACTGTACATTCTCGGATTTTAAGAGTAGCTGGTTTAGTTTTGTGTAATAGCTGCGTCAGGTCAAACCTGATCTATGAGCAGATATAGCGAGGGGCCCCACGCTGATTTTTATCAACTAATTAAGCTATGAGCTGAGTTGTGCCGAAGTTAAGATATCCTCATCGCCTACGTTGATGAGCTGAAGAGCATCTCTGACGCCATTAATGCAGTTTATCCGGAGAGCGGATTAAGTTCTGTATCATTCACATGGTGCGTAATAGCCTGCGGCTCGTATCTTAGAAGGACTACAAAGCATTAACCCATGACCTGGGGTACCTGCGGCAGAGGCGGTTTTACACGACGAATACCATTGCCAGATTGGACAGTGTGATCCGGCATACTATTAAAAAGTGCAAGGTACTCCCGACAGATTACTCATTAAAAAGTTGTATCGCTATCAACCCTGTCAGTATCGCTAAAAAGACGATGATGTTCAGGGGAGCTCGTATCGTCTTATTATCAGCTCTATGCTCTTCTGCACAGCCACATCTGAGAAAAGGCAGTCACATTGAATCACGTACGCGCTCTCAAGGTACCGGACTATCGATTTTGCGACACCCCGATACGTTTTTGTACTGCCTTCGCAAACGCCGCCTTCACTCTTTTGTCTTTGACTGACCATTCAGCCAACAACTTGATCTGGCTTGCCTCCACCATTGCCGCGTCCCGTGAGTCGTTTTTATCCTGTGCGGAAGGCCATCCATGCTCCTCAATATAGGGCCTTAACGCTTTAATAATTGCGTTGATGGCATCGGTTTTAGTTTCCCAGCCCTCAGGTTGCGCTTCCAGGTGTTTTATCACTTCGTCTTTAACGCCATCAAAACGTGTCGCTTTGACCTTTCCGCCATAAGCAGAATTGAGTTTATGCCGTTCCTTGATTCTTTTACCTGCTGCGGATTCACTGCGTTTCAGACCGCGATCCAACAACGCGATAGCCTTCAGCATTAATTGCACCGCATGATCTGGATCCGATTCGAGAGCCGATGTTCCCTGCCTCCAGTATTGTTCAGCCTCAGACATATCGTTCCTGATCCCCTTTATCATCCATTCTGAAAGACTGAAAATTTTCAGATAACGCCGCCATTTTTTCTCTCCGTGCTCATCAGCAAGTCGCCGCGCTAAATCTTCATCCTTCGTTTGTCTCCCTGTTTGTAGCACGATAACAATTTCAGTATCTTTATTCAGCCATTGCCTGGCGATATGTTTCTGTCTGATCCCGAGATGAAAACGTAACGCTTTCCTCTTTTTACGAAATACGATGAGTAACTCATCAGGGGTAAAATCCCTGTCTAAATCAGCCATGAAGTCCCTCTTTTCGAATGACAATTTCTATACTCCAGTAAATTTCCTTGCCTGACACCTGGAACGACTCATTCTTGCCCTTAGCCAGACGCTTCCGACACCATTTTCGAAAAAAAACATTCTGTCACCAACAAAAAACGGGAAAAAACCCTAAAAAAACCCCCTATCTCGTTGTTATAAAATGTCTTTTTTGCTACAGCCACCAGGCGGGTGCCATTACCTGTTCCGGCACCATACAATTGCATCCATATCGAAAGAACAGGGGGAATTAACAGATATGTCTGTACAAGGTATCAGGATACTGCGGATACGCGCCGTTGTTAACAAAACGGGCATTGCCCGCTCAACCATCTATGACTGGATCAACCCGAAGTCGCCGCGCCACGACCCGACCTTTCCGAAACAGCGCAGGCTGGGTATGCAGTCCGTCGGCTGGCTTGAGTCAGAGCTGGATGCATGGCTGCTGGAACGCCAGCAGGCATCATAAGCGATGAGATAGTATTGGTAAAAATTAAAGGAGGATACGCAGGTTATATAACAACGTCTCTGATTTAAATATGTACTCGCTGCGACATATTTTTGCCAGTTGCAAGGAAACTGAATGCGATTATTTATTGAGTAAAATTATTACTTTAAATAAATTTTGACGCTTGGCTATTTTATTATATTCACAACTAACCCGTTACTGAAAACAGTAACCAAGGAGAATATTACATGCAGAATATACTGCCACACACTGTCATTCCGAAAATGCCGGAGCCTTATATTCCCGTACAAAACAGAACCCCGGAGGGTTATCCTGTCTGCGCGTTCCCGCCGGTGATGCGGGATGTCATTGATGCTCTTTATAACGAGACGGGTATCCCGGCGGAACTGATAGCGGGGGCCGTACTGGCAGCCGCTTCCCTCGCCTGTCAGGCTCATATTGAGGTGGTACCACCACACTCATCGGATCCGATGCACTGTGCACTGTATTTACTGACGTTGGCGGTCTCCGGTGAAGGTAAGACCAGTATCAGCAAAAAAGTGATGAAGCCTTTTTACCGATTCGCTGAGCAAATGAAGCAGCAGCACGACGGTCTGATGAAGGCACACCTGCGTGCTGACAATATCTGGAAAATACACCAGAAAGCATTGACCAGTAATCTGTACACTGCCATCAAAAGCGGTTCTGAGGGGACGGAGGAAGAACGGCTGTTAGATGAACATGCAGAAACCCGGCAGCAGCCTCCGACCCGCCTGGCGATGCTTTATGACGACACCACCGCAAAGGCGCTCCTGGAAGGTTTGAGCCGGTATTCTGAAGCCGGGGTGCTCTCAGATGAGGCAATTACCTTTTTTAAAGGGTATCTGAAAAACAACCTCGGTTTACTGAATAAAGCCTGGGACGGAGAGACCTATGAATACCACCGCCCGGGCGGTGAGGAGTACGATATCAACGCCTGCCTGACCCTAGCATTAATGGTTCAGCCCCCGGTCTTTGAAAATTACCGCCGTAACCACGGTGAACTCAGCAAGGGAAGTGGTTTTCTGTCGCGGTTTCTTTATATCAATACCATCAGCACGCTGGGACGTCGCCGCACAAATACGGACCACGCTCATTCTGATGAAGCATTAAATGTGTTCCACAGTAAAATTAACCAGTTACTTGATAAGCAAAAGGCGCGTTTTTATAGTCACGATACGCAAAAACAAACGCTCAGGTTATCTGATGATGCGACCACTTACTGGGCAGATAAACAGTCAGAGCTCAGCCGTAAAACAGCCCCCGGACAGCAGATGGAGCATATCAGTGAAATTGCAGCCAAAGCGGGGGCGAATGCCCTCAGGGTTGCGGCCATTCTGACATATATGTATTCACCTGAGAGTTTATGTATTTCGCGGGGGGTCATCCAGGCCGCCTTCAAAATTGTGGAATGGCATCTTGAAGAAGCGGAAAGGCTGTTTTTCCCTTCTTCTGAACGGAATGCATTTATGGAGGACGTTTACGAGATGTTCAGGTGGCTTAAGGAGAAATTTCTCGATAATGAGGGATATCCACTCAGGAAAAATGAGGTAAACCGGAACGGCCCGAACCGGCTGCGTGACGCCAGTAAATCACAATCTGTTCTTGAGCAGTTAATCGCACTGGGTCTGATTTGTTTTATTCGTCCCGGCCGTCATTCTGCGGTGTATATTGCCATGCCTTCCCTGGAATGTCGCCACTCATGGTGTATTCCACCGGCATTCCTGGAGAACGGACATAATCCGATTATTGCATCGCCAGAGAATGTCACTGGCAGGTATGGTTTTGAATACTTCGACTTTAACAGGCTGGAATATTAATCGGGACATCTCACTACAGAGGCCCGGATGGCCAGAGCGTACACTGGTTAAACGTCTTCGAAAACAACCACAGAGGCAAAAACCCCGCGCCAGTCGCTACTGGTCGCGATCTGCGCGGGGTTTTCTCAGAATACAGTAGTAAAAAAAGATAATGACGACAGGTGTAAAGCTCTGTGGATATGAATCATTAACAGCCATTAAAACCTGTAATTTAATAAAACAGTTCTGCTGGTGTATTTCTTACTCATTTGAGACAAATACATTAATATTTAATTGATGTTAACCAATAAATATATTTAATGATACGTAAAATATCATCACCGCTATTGTCAATAAAAACATAGATACTGTCTCTTATACACATCT